>JAGPFK010000184.1 GCA_018056585.1 Clostridia bacterium
ATCATACCAGAGCAAATCGATTTTTCCATACTGCGTCATCAGCTCATAAACCATGCCAGTGATGTAATCTGTGTAGCGCCTGCGCGCTTCTGTATCCCACGCGCAGATCTCAGAGTCGGGATGATGCCATTCCATCAAGACCAGGTAAAAACCAATTTTCAGATCAAATTCATGACAGGCCTCAACAAATTCCGAGACAAGATCCCGCCCTGGACCCTGTCTTACGCTGTTGTAGGGGTTGACGGATGAATCCCAAAGGCTGTAGCCATCACAATGTCGTGTGGTCAGCACCATATATTTCATACCGGTTTTTTTCGCCAGGGCAGCCCATTCGCGCGCCACACCAGGTTTTGGATGAAAGGTTCCTGTCAGTTTTTCATATTCCTCAATGGGCCAGTTTTCCAGCTTCATCATCCATTCGTGGCGGCCTACTTGTGAATAGAGGCCATAATGGATAAACAGGCCAAAACGAGCCGCGCGCCACCAAGCCATACGGCGGTCACGTGTCTTATGAACCCAGGCTTCATAATCCTTTTTACTCAGCTTTTCTTTCATGTTCATTGGCGTCTCCTTATAAAACATCCTACATTGGTTTATATCTTTTTTGAGGGAAAAAAGCAAGTGTTGTCCTTGGTTGCTTCCATTGATATAATTATAATGTCATACATCCTATGTATTGATTTTACAGCAAGGAAGCAAAATTGTTTAAAAGAAAGCAGGTATGATGATGAAGATTGGTATTGTTTACACCAGTACAACCCCAGAATTAATCGAGACCGTTGAACGGGAGATTAAAACACAATTTGTAGATTGCCCGGTGGAATTCATTTCCGTTCAAGACCCATCCATTTTAAACGATACGATCGCGGCGGGATTTGTACCACCCGCAGCGATCAGGCGACTGGTTCGCCTTTATCTGGATGTGGCGGAAGAGGGAGCGGATTTGATTTTATCTGTTTGTTCCAGTGTTGGTGAGGTCGCTGGGGCTGCGGAACCTTTGTTTTGTCTCATGGGTGTGCCACTGATTCGAATAGATCAATTAATGGTGCAGACTGCAACCGCAAAACATGAGCGTATTGCTGTTTTGGCCACCTTGCCTTCCACACTTGAACCAACCATGAATTTGGTCCGCCAATCGGCTGATCAATTTAACAAATCAGTGAAGATCGTACCAGCCCTGGCTGAGGGAGGATTTGGATTGCCTCCGGATGAATTCCAATCGCTTCTTTATAAAACATGCGAACCTATTCTGGATCAAGTGGACGCTATTTTATTAGCTCAAGGCTCTATGGCCTACTGTGAGGAATGGCTCAGACAAAAGGTTGGAAAACCAGTCTATTCCAGCCCGCGTTTTGCTGCTTTGGCACTTAAGCAGGCCGCAGAGCAACTTAAAAAGTGTCCTGAAAATGTATAATTTTACGGCAGAATAATCACTCTTGCAGATTGCAAACGCGTATGCGGTGTCCTCTTCGCAGCAGGACACCGGCAGATCGGATACAGGTGTTGCACTTTAACTTGCATTTGGGGTTGTTTGTAAGTGGTTCTTTTTGCCTTGCCAAATAAAGAATCCTTCGATACAATGAACATATAATTGAATCGGGTATGGATGATGGGTGCGGGAGAGTTCTGTCAACAGGCGCCGAAGAAGCAAGCAGGCTGTGTCGTTGGCCTGTGAACCTTTCAGGCAAAAGGACCGCATCTGGACATAGCCCTGAAAAGCCGGCAACGGCACCGAAGGAGCAAGCTCAATCTTGATAAGGAGCGAATCTCTCAGGTTGTGAAACAGGGGAAGATGACATAAATAGTTTGTTGTCTTCCTTTTTTGTTTATGATCAGCCAGGTGATTATGATCGCAGGGACAGGGAGGATCTGAACCATGAAACAAACACCCCTTTATGAAAAGCATCTGGAAGCGGGCGGCAAGATGATTGATTTTTGTGGTTGGGCGTTGCCTGTTCAATATCGTGGCATTATTGAAGAACACGAAACAGTCAGAAAACGGGCAGGTCTGTTTGATGTATCACACATGGGTGTGTTTTGGATGCAGGGCAGCGATGTTCTTGCGAATCTGCAGCGGTTGGTCACCAATGATCTTAGTAAAGCCAGCGACAACCAGGCGATTTATTCTCCTATGTGCCGGGAGGATGGCGGCGTACTGGATGATCTGCTGTTGTATCGTATAAAAGAAGATATTTGGCAACTGGTTGTTAATGCAGTTAATACCCAAAAGGACAAAAACTGGATTCAGAGCCACCTGCGTGGCCAGGCCACACTCAGCGATATAACAGATGAAACGGCGCAGGTGGCAATTCAGGGCCCCCGTGCAGAGGCGATTTTGCAGCGCCTGACGACAACAGATCTTGGTAAAATTCGCTTTTATCGCTTTATGACCGATGTTTATATCGCTGATGTGCCGGTTCTCATCTCCAGGACCGGCTATACAGGTGAAGATGGATTCGAACTGTATTTTAATGCCAAAGACGCGCCTATGCTCTGGGAGCGGATTCTGGATGAAGGGTATCCGGATGGCCTGACGCCGGCCGGTTTAGGTGCCCGGGACACATTACGATTTGAAGCGGCTTTACCTCTCTATGGTCAGGAACTTTCAGAAGAGATTACGCCGCTGGAAGCCGGCCTGGAACGATTTGTTAAATTTGAAAAATATGAATTTATTTCACGGGAAGCACTCCTCAAACAAAAAGAAAAAGGCCCTGAAAGAATGCGCATTGGACTTGAAATGGAGGGCCGCGGTGTACCACGGCCTCATTATGTTGTCCAAAGGGAAGGCTGCTCGGTTGGATTTGTGACATCCGGTACTTTCGCACCCACTTTGAAAAAGAATCTGGCCATGGCGCTGGTGAATCGAAAATGGACTGACCTTGGGTGCCGATTAGGTGTAGAAATCAGGAATCGGCTGGTGCCGGCACGGGTTGTAGCCCTTCCCTTTTATAAACGGCCTCAACCTGGCTGATCGCCTAAAAGATGTAAAGGAGGAAAGAGCGATGAAAACAAAAAGTGATCTGCTTTACTCAAAGGACCATGAATGGGTCAAGGTGGAAGAGGACCTGGCCATCATCGGCATAACGGATTTTGCGCAGAATTCTCTTGGAGATGTTGTCTTTGTAGAATTGCCTGAAGTTGGTTCGGAACGGACTAAAGGTGAGGTTTTGGGTGTTGTTGAGTCAGTCAAAGCGGCATCTGAGGTTTACACACCGGTTTCCGGGCGTGTTGTGGCCGTCAATCATGAATTGGAAGAGTCACCGGAATTGCTCAATGAAGACCCGTATGGCCAATGGATCGCAAAATTGAAGCTCACCTGCCCGGATGAATTGGAAACGCTCATGGATGAAGCGGCCTATCAGGTGTTCTGTGCTGAGGAGGGAAATTAATGGCTGATTATGTGCCGAATACAGCCAGGGAACAAGAAGAAATGCTGACAGCCATCGGTATGCGCAGTATGGAGGATTTATTTTCTGATATCCCTGCCTCGATTCGTTTGCAAGAGCCGATTGATTTACCACAGCCCCTGAGTGAGATGGAATTGTCGGCTTATATGCAGAAACTTTCGGAACAAAATGTCAATTTAGATCAGAGCATCTGCTTTTTAGGCGCCGGCGCCTATGATCATTATGTCCCAGCAGCTGTCAAAAATTTAATTGCCAGGCAGGAATTCTATACTGCCTACACGCCCTATCAGCCGGAAATCAGCCAGGGAACCCTTCAATCAATTTTTGAGTTTCAAAGCCTCATCTGCGAGCTGACGGGCATGGACGCAGCCAACGCATCAATGTATGACGGAGCCACTGCCCTTGCGGAAGCAGCTTTGCTTGCGGCTCATAAAACGCGGCGCCATGCCCTTCTGGTTGCCCAGAGCATTCATCCGGATAGCCGGGCCGTCCTTGAAACCTATGCCCATTTTAACGACCTTTGCATCAGAACATTGCCCTTTGATGAGACAGCCGGAACCATCTCTTTCGATGCGCTCAGCGAGGCACTGTCTGACGAGGTTGCCGCCGTGCTCGTCCAGGATCCGAATTTCTTTGGTATGATCGAGCCCTTGCCGGAGATTGCTGAGCTCGTTCATCGTCACGGCGCACTTTTTATTGTCAGCAGTGACCCGATTGCGCTGGGCATTCTTGAGCCGCCCGGTTCATCCGGCGCGGACATTGTAACGGGAGAGGGTCAGGCGCTTGGAAACGGTCTTTATTTTGGCGGGCCTTCCCTGGGGTTTTTAGCTGTCCGAAAGGACCTGATGCGCCGCATGCCCGGTCGTATGGTCGGGGAAACGACTGATGCGCGTGGACGCCGTTGCTATGTGCTGACATTACAGGCCCGTGAACAACATATCCGGAGAGAAAAAGCAACGTCAAACATC
>JAGPFK010000185.1 GCA_018056585.1 Clostridia bacterium
ATATAGGATTAAACGCGCAAGCAACAATGGATCATGTCGGATGACCCCTTCACGGATGAAGGCTAGTGGCGCATCAATCACGAAAGTGCCAAGCTGTTCGATTGAACTGTGGTCTAAATATACCGGCGTCGCGCTTTCGAGGCGATAGCGCGTCAATAAATCGTGGTCAACCCAGGCATTATTGACAATGCAATAATCAATCCATCCGTCCGCGGATTCCGCTCCCATATGTTTCAGGATGGCCTGCAAGTGCTGCGATGCCATGTATCCCATTGTTTCAGCTGGCTGAGTCATGATATTGCAGACATAAATTCTACACGCTTTGCTGGCCCTGATCGCCTGCGAAATCTCAGGAAAAAGCAAATTCGGAATAATGCTGGTATAAAGGCTGCCGGGGCCAATCACGATGATATCGGCCGAAAGAAGAGCCTTAACGGCTTCCGGCAATGCCTTTGCATTTTGGGGGCGCATACTGATTTTTACAATCTGATGATCAAAGGGTGGGGGGCGGTTCCCAATTTCTGACTCTCCCTCGATGATCGTTCCATCACTCAAATGGGCGATGATCTGTAAATCTTCCAGAGAAACCGGCAGAACACGACCTTTTACAGCCAACACCTTGGAAACATTGCGGACCGCATCATAAAAATTATCTGAGATGGCATTCATGGCAGCAATCAGCAGATTACCAAAGTTTTGGCCTTTAAGACGGCCTTCAGTAAACCGATAATTCAACAGTTTCTCCATCAGCGGCTCTGGATCTGCCAATGCCAGGATACAGTTGCGGATATCACCAGGCGGCAAAATTCCCAGATCTTCCCGCAGCATCCCTGAAGAACCACCATTATCTGCCACCGTTACAATCGCCGTCAGGTTATGAGTAAACAACTTAAGACCGCGCAACACAGTAGACAGGCCGGTGCCTCCTCCGATCACGGCGACATGAGGACCTGATGCAGGATTCTGTGTATAAACCGTGGTTTTTTCTTCAATTTCCTCAAACAAATTCATACTTTTCAAAAATTTCAGCTCATTCTGAAATTTTCCTCTCATGCCGGTTCAACACGGCTGGATTTTCTTGGATCTTTATCCAGATCTCTGTGGTCAATAACCACACGAAGATGATTGCCTTTTAACCGGGCAGCCAGATCCTCCGCCAGAACAACCGAGCGATGGCGCCCGCCCGTACAACCAACGCCAATGGTAAAACGCACCTTGCCTTCCCGAATATAATAAGGAATGGCAAATTCCAGCCATTCTTCCTGAAGATCCATGAAAACTCTTGTTTCTTTGAAGGATAAAACATAATCTATAACAGGCTGATCCAGACCGGATAATGGCTTAAGCGACGGAATATAATAGGGATTGGGTATAAAGCGAACATCGATGACACAGTCACAGTCTACCGGAATTCCATACTTGAATCCAAAAGATTGAACCAGAATCGTCATGCGCTCATCCCGATCATCACAGGACAACATCGCGTAAAGGATATCCCGTAATTCATTTGGCGCCAGTGTGGAGGTATCAATGACATCTGAAGCCAGTTCTTTGACCGGAGCCAGCCGCTCTCTTTCTTCTTTTATCGCCTGGACAATGCTTCGGCCCTGCGCCAATGGGTGGTTGCGGCGGCTCTGTTTATAGCGGCTGATCAAAACCTGATCCGTCGCATCAAGAAAGATAATCCGATAGGGGACGCTCAACTGGTTCAGGCGGTCCAGCGCTGTAAAAATTTCTTCAAAAAGTTCACTGCTTCGGATATCAATCACAAAAGCCATTTTATTGTCATCGACGTCTTGATGCGGCAGGCTGTTTTGTTTTTTGACAAATGAGGATATCAGTTCAGGTAAGATGTTGGGGGGCAGATTGTCAATGCAGAAAAAACCCATGTCCTCCAAATAGTTAGCCGCCAGACTTTTACCGGCACCGGACATACCGGTCAGAATGATGACATCCATACCATTCCTTCCTCCCTATCTGTCGAAGACCTACCAGTCCCCAATAAATTTAATCTCGGTTTCAAGCCATATACCTGTTTTTTCGGCTACAATGGTCTGCACCTGTGTAATCAGGCGGCGGACATCCTGAGCGGTCGCCCGGCCGGTGTTAATGATAAATCCGGCGTGTTTTTCCGATACCTTAGCATCCCCAACCGAAAGGCCTTTCAGCTGACAATCGCTGATGAGCTTACCGGCATAATGGCCGGGCGGACGCTTAAAAACGCTTCCTGCGCTCGGAAACTCTAAAGGCTGTGTCCGACGACGACTTTCCGAAAGTTCAGCCATTCGCGTCATAATCTGGTCAGGGTCGCCTTGATTCAGTGACAAACGTGCATGAAGAATCACAAAGTCATGTTCCGAAAAAATACTTCTGCGATATTCAAATCGGTGTTCCTCATCTTTGATTTTGCAATACTGGAGTTGATCATCCAAAAAGGTCGTCTCCACAACCACATCCTGCATACAGGAGCCGTACGCGCCTGCATTCATTTGAATCGCGCCACCCACCGTGCCTGGAATACCAGCTGCAAATTCCAATCCGGTATATCGGTTCCTGGCTGCTGCTGCGGCCAAGGTGGTCAAACGTGTTCCGGCTTTCGCTTCAAATTGATTCTCGACACATGTGATCCCTGCGTAATGATCCCCTATCACAAGAACCAGTCCGCGTATCCCTGAATCAGCAACCAGAATGTTTGATCCGTTACCAATGACTGTACAAGGGATGTTGTTTGTTCGGCAAAATTGAAGTGCCTGAATAATCTCCAAATCGCCGGCTGGTTCAAAATAGACATCCGCCTTTCCGCCGATCCGGAAAGAGGTGTGCCGGCTCATTGGCTCGTCAAATCGGAGGCGCGTCTTATCCGTACCTAGTACAGCGTACAATTCCTGCTTTAAATCCTGGCACATGATTGACAACAGATATCTCCAACCTTCCTTGGCAATCAATAATAATCCGGGCCAAAAACCCGGTCTGTTAGGGCCTTTGCTGCATTATAACCCATTTTTTTCTGACGGAAATTAATGGCGGCCACCTCAACGATGATAGCCAGATTGCGGCCAGGCCGGACCGGTATGGTGATCGACGGGACTTTAATACCGAGAATCTCTGTTTCTTCTTCATGGATTCCCAGTCGCTCATAGTGCTTTCTCTCATCCCATATTTCCAGATTAATCACAAAGTTTACATTTTCCTGCATTTTAACGGAGGAAACCCCAAATAGTTCTTTGACATCAAGAATGCCAATCCCCCGTATTTCAATGAGATATCGAATAATCTCAGGCGCACGACCCAGCAGCGTTGTGTCTGAAACACGCCGTATCTCAACCAGATCATCGGCAATCAATCGATGCCCTCGTTTTACAATTTCCAATGCTGTTTCCGATTTGCCAACGCCGCTTTCCCCCAGAATCAGGATTCCTTCGCCATAGACTTCGATCAAAACGCCATGCATAGATGTGCGGGGCGCTAATTCGACATTTAGAAATTTAACCAGTGCGCTGGTAAAAGAAGACGTTACTTCAGGGGTCCGTAAAACGGGGATCCTATATTTTCTGGAAACGTCCAACAGCTCGGGGAAAGGTTCATGATTTCGGGTCAAAATCAGACACGGAATACCTTTTTCAAATAAAGCATCTAAACGCTGCAAGCGTTCCTCCGAAGAAAGATGTTCCAGATAGGCTGTTTCCATATTGCCCAGCACCTGGATCCGATCCGGGCCAAAATGATCGAAATATCCGGCCAGTTGAAGACCCGGGCGGGTCACATCAGCCACCGTAATCATCATTTCATCCAGATGGCCATACTCCGCTAACACTTCCAGGTCAAATTCCCGGATAATTGTTTTCAAATTTACAGATGCCATATTCTATCCTCCGCCGAACAAGGCTAAAGTGAGTATCAATTCTATTATAATCGATCGACCATCAAAACAAAACGCAGTTTTTCAGATGTCTTGCTAATAGAATAGAAAAAAGCCGGTATAAACCGGCCTGCTGGAGCGGGATACGAGATTCGGACTCGCGACTTTCACCTTGGCAAGGTGACACTCTACCACTGAGTTAATCCCGCATATGTGCCCGGGATATATCCGCAAAGCACTCGTCCATGCCGCCGTGAGGCGGATAAACGTGGTGCCCAGAGCCGGAATCGAACCAGCGACACGAGGATTTTCAGTCCTCTGCTCTACCAACTGAGCTATCTGGGCATGTTGCAGATGCCATTGCTGACATCTGCTTTATGGCGACCCGGAAGGGACTCGAACCCTCGGCCTCTAGCGTGACAGGCTAGCGTTCTAACCAACTGAACTACCGGGCCAGATCCATGGTGGGCACTATAGGGCTCGAACCTATGGCCCCCTGCTTGTAAGGC
>JAGPFK010000186.1 GCA_018056585.1 Clostridia bacterium
GCATTTATGAATATCCTCTTTTTCGAAACCGCTCTGCTTATCCGGGTACACATAGCCCCTTTGACAGTCCATATTATAATCGGGAAATAAAATATGAAACTGGCCTATGCCCTGTCGCAGAATCCATCCTGAAAACAGCCATTCGGCTTCCTGTCAGTGAATTCTACACAGATCAAGACTTGGATGAAGTCATTTTCGGTATAAGGAAGGTTTCTGAATATTACTACGAAAGAAGGTCAGACGCATGATCATCGATGACCACAATCATCCGGAATGGTATGGTTACTGTTTTGACAAATTCATTGAAAATATGGATCAATATGGCATTGATCAAACTTGGCTGCTCTCATGGGAATGTCCGCTTGATGAATACGACCCGGCTTATCAACCTGTCATACCGGATAGGGGACCAGGTGGTCCCATCTCTTTTATGCACTGTCTTTCTTTCAAGCAAAAAGCACCCGATCGCTTTGTTCTGGGATATGCTCCAGACCCTAGGCGGCCAGATGCTTTATCCTTGTTTCAAACAGCTGTTCGCGATTTTAGTGTGCGTATCTTCGGCGAGTTGAAATTGCGCATGATGCTGGATAACCCGGATGCTGTCCGTCTTTACCGATATTGCGGTGACATGGGCATCCCGGTTCTTGTTCACATTGATTATGAGCTGCCGGCAAAAGACACAAACATCAGGCCCAATTGGTGGTATGGAGGCGGTATTGAAGCACTGGGCCGTGCCCTTGAACTTTGTCCCCAAACTACTTTTCTGGGACATGCTCCAGGGTTTTGGGCTCACATTTCCGGGGATCAGCGTCACTTAACCGAGGCCTACCCCGGAGGTCCGGTCCTCCCGGGCGGGCGTTTGATTGAGCTTTTGGATCTTTATCCCAATTTATACTGTGACCTGTCCGCCGGTTCCGGATACAACGCACTCAGCCGTGATCCACAATTCGCAACACAATTTATTTTAACCTATCAGGATCGGCTTCTTTACGGCCGCGATTATTTTGACAACCAGCACCAGGAATTTTTAAACAATCTTGATTTACCAATGAATGTTCTAAACAAAATTTTTTATGGCAACGCGATGCGACTGGTAAAAGGAGGACTTTAAATGGAAAAACTGGCTATTTTCGGTGGAAAACCGGCTATTGGGGCGGTACCGGATGATTTGTTCTGTTGGCCTATCATTACAAAAGAAGATGAAGATGCGGTTTTGGAGGTTTTCCGGAACCGATGGCAGTCTGGCACACAGATAACAGAACAGTTTGAAAAAGAATTCGCGGCCTGGCAAGGCCTGCCCTGGGCCGTTGCTTATTGTAACGGCACAATGGCTCTTGAAGCCGCCATGTTTGCTTGCGGTCTTGGCGTCGGAGACGAATTAATCTGCCAAAGCAAAACTTACTGGGCTTCCTGCCTTCAGGCCTATAACCTTGGCGCAACGGTCGTGTTTTCTGATATTGAGCCGGATTCTTTATGCCTGGATCCCCATGACATCGAACGATGTATCGGACCAGATACGAAAGCCATCATGGTTGTTCATTATATGGCACATCCGGCGAATATGGACGAGATCATGAAAATCGCTCAAAAGCATCATCTTTATGTGATCGAAGATGTTTCTCATGCGCAAGGGGGCCTTTACAAAGGTAAAAAGCTCGGGACATTCGGCGATGTTGCCGCTATGTCGCTTATGATCGGTAAGTCCTTTGCCACCGGTGAAATGGGTATTCTGGCAACAAAAAATAAAGAAATGTATGATCGTGCACTTGCCTATGCCCATTACGACCGAAACAATCCAGCCACGATCACGACTGATAACCTGAGAAAGTATGCCCACATGCCACTGGGCGGAGTAAAAGGCAGGGTAAACCAAATGTGTTCTGCCATGGGACGAGTGCAATTAAAATATTACGATGACCGTTGCGCAGAAATACGAAAAGCGATGAATTACTTCTGGGATGCGCTGGATGGTGTGCCCGGCATCAAAGCCCATCGCATTCGCGAAGAAGAGGGATCCAATATGGCTGGATGGTATAACGCCCATGGCATTTACAAGCGTGACGAGCTCGGCGGATTGCCCCTTTCTTGTTTTGCCAAAGCCATCCGGGCCGAAGGTTATAATCAGAGCATTGGGGGGAATTTACCCCTTCATACCCATCCGATTTTCCAGGATTTTAATGGCTATCACACAGAAAAACCAACACGGATTGCTTTCGCAAATCGGGATGTGCGCCTGCTGGATCGATCATTACCAGTGACAGAGTCCATAGAAGTGTTTTCAGTGCCCTGGTTCAAAAAATATAAACCGGAATACATCGATCAATATGTCAATGCTTTCAAAAAGGTTGCAACTCAAGCTGATCAGCTACATCGCCTGGCAGAACCTGAAGAAGATAAAGCGGGCCGTTGGTATTTCTTTACTGGCGATGAAAATTGAGCTCATTGTGCTCTGATTTATTAGAATTTAAGGAAGAACACCTACGCGTCATCGATGAGGCTTTCCAAAAAGTCCACGATGGCGCGTCCATCCGGAGGGCAACCAGGCAAAGCATCCGTGCAGCCTAAGGCACAAGAACCAATCCCAATTCCGCAAAGTTCTTTCCCTTTAAAAGCCTGACCGATATAGATTTTTCGATGAAGCCTGTGAAGTGTCCCATGTTCAGATAAACGCTCCAGAGCATGGATTAAGGTTCCATAGCATGCGGAACAGGCATCCCTTTCTTCCACTAACCGATTGTAATGAGACAAATTGCGTGGCTTTGGAACCGGAATTTGTCCTTGTGCCTCATTGAGCGCGATAATCCGGGCAGAAGTGATATCTGTCGTGCCAACAGAAAGGCTTTCAGATAAGCCGATATATGGGATTTCATCGATTGAAAATCCCAAGAGGGCGGATGCATAGCTATCGACAAGAACAGGATCAGTGCCGGCAATGATCCGGTTCATCGGAACGGGATGGCCGCCCTCCTCGAAATTCAGATCGCCCATCAGGCCATCGACCAGAATCAAGTCCTGCCGAATGATATGATTGAGCAAGGCTATGGGACGATGAAGACCCATCGCATGGAAGCGCCGCTTTTCACTATTGGGTATTATGCCTTTCATATTTTTGAGGGCGCACGTCATCCGGGTTTGGCAATGGCCTTTGAGGACAGGTACATTAATCAGATAATCCAGATCAAAAATACGCTGACAGACCCGGATCTGCATGTCACCAACTGAACAAATCCGTGACTCGTCTTTTTGCAGATCAATCAGAGGAACAGACCGTTGCCGAGCCATCGTCTCATAGCCGCAAATTTTGAAAGCATGTTCGGTCTGATCACCGACCCAAGATCCTTCCAAAATTTCAAGATTGTCATATCCTTTATCTTTAAAATAGTCGATGATTCCGGCTACTATTTCCACATGCGTGGTTGCACCCGTTTCAGCTTTTCTGGCAAGAACCAGATTGGGCTTAATGCCAATGCGGGCTTTTTGATCCAGTCCTTTTTCCGGTCGGATTTCATTTAATAAGTCGAGCACCATCTCATAGGGCTGGCTGCCGTAAATCACCATCAAGTCCCATCGGTCCACGGGGTCGACATCTCCCTTTCATGTCATGCTGTCACAACATCCACGCCGCAAGAACGAATGGCCCGAAGCAAATCTTCGTCTGCGTCTCTGTTGGTAACAAGAAAATCAATGCCGGTCAGCCTGCTGAAATTGTTAAAACTCTCCCGGCCTAATTTGCTGCTGTCCGCAACAATAATAGTTTGATGAGAGCGTTGGATCATGGCCATGTTAATCTCTGCTTCCTCGGCATGATAGGTAGAGATGCCATGCTGACAATCAATCCCGTCAACCGATAAAATGGCCTTATCCGCTTTATATTTGCTCAGCTGCATCAGCGCGTCACTGCCATAAGTAAAGGCATATTGCGGATTAATTTTCCCGCCCAGAAGGATCACCCTGAAGCTTGGATAATCGCCGAGTTCCATCGCCAGAGCCAGCGAGTTGGTCAGAATATTTAAGCGCTGGCGCCGCTTCAGTTCCAATGCGGTAAAGAGCGTGGTGGTACCGGAGTTAATCAACAAAGTTTCCCCATCCTGGATCAGCTTTGCCGCTGCCGAAGCTACACTTTTTTTAGCGTTGACATTAGGCGTTTTTCTCTGTTGATAGTAACCCTGCGCCAAATTCATAACTTGAGCAACAGCACCGCCCGGTACCCGCTCCAACAGGCCGCTTTGCTCCAGAACCTTCAGATCATGACGAATGGTGACTTCTGACACAGATAAAGTCTTACTTAATTCCGCAACCCGGACACGTCCGTCGCGGGCCAGTGTCTCCATAATCTGTTGTCTGCGTTTATCAATCCGCAGTC
>JAGPFK010000187.1 GCA_018056585.1 Clostridia bacterium
GGTTATGACTGGCCAAAACGATGGCCTCTGTGTCCACCACCAAATCATAACCATGCGGGGAAAAAGCTTGCAGGGGGTCTTTTTCTCCCGAAGGATCGAGGATAGGTCCACCCAGACACTCAATACCGATATTTGAAAAATAACTGTTCTCACGGAAAATGATGCTTTGCGGGTCTACTGTTCGAACCCTAGCCGTTAGTTTTTGATAAAAGGGGTCCAGAACCTGCTGATCGAAATGGGCGACCAAGGGTTCGACCGATTTAGCCAAATCCTGATAAAATGTTTTGTCTTCAAGTAAGCCAAGGATTTTGAGTTTATCTTCAGGATTTGAAAAGGCCGCAATCATGTCTTCAATCTGAATCGGCTGCCCATCTAAGGCCGATAATTTATCCGCTAAAGCGGCCATCAAAGCAAAAAATATTTCAGGGCCGGCTGAACCAGGAAAGGGTTCGTTTAAAAAGTCATAACCAAGCAAAGCCGGGTGCTTCGAAAAACGTTTGGCAACATGTCGCCAGGTATCGGCAAAATGATCCTGAAGTCCCACGCCGTCTGGTGCCGGATCATTAGCCCAAAAGTGGTCAAAGGCGCGCTGAACGGCTTCACTGAAAAGATAAGCGTCGCTCCATAACTCAGTTCCCACATGGGGTTTGTCGTCTGTCAGCGTCGCCCAGGCCGGCGCACCATCACTGTACAGAACGCTGTACAGATCCTGATGCATATCAAGGAAAGCGTAAATCCTATATTTTTCACACCAGTCAAGCAGCGAACCAATCCAGTCCAGATAGGTTTCATTGTATATGCCTGGTTCCGGTTCCAATGCGTCCCAGATGATCCCCAACCGAATGACATTAAATCCCCAATCATGAAATTGCGCAAAATCTTTTTCTGACCAGGGGCCGTAGTAGTTCATGCCCCCCTCTTTTTGTTCTCCTTTAAAGACCAGATTGATGCCGCTGAGAATGATATGACGACCTTCGCTGTCAATAAAACGATTGTCACAAACGCTGATTCTTTGCATTTTCATTTCCTCCTGTTTGATTCAAATATGACAAGCTTGGACAAGCCTGACAAACAATATAAAAAATGAAAAAAGCGTCAATGCGAAAAGCATGACGCTTAAAAAGCCATAGAATCAAGCGCTGTGTCTGCTATGAAGTCTGAATGAGCATCTGATGACATCAGCTTTACAATCCACACACATTCAGCCGTCCCCCATCAGTCATTTTTATAACCGTCAATGTGGCGAACATAGGGATAATATAACAGATATATTTGGTAAAAGCAACAGTTTATATAAAATATGAATAAAGACTATATTTTCAAAATCAACTCTCAAGCCCTTCAGACATGGCATTGAGCAATCGACCGGTCCGGTCGCTTCCCAGCTGCCAGGTAAACAAGCCGGGCAGATTTTCCTGTAGCACATAAGCACACTTCCTGGCAATGGATTGTTCATCTTCATAGGTTATGAAGGTTTTACCATTAAAAAGCCAGGGGGCCATGCATTCGTCGTCCCAGTAACGAACAAATCTATTTTCATCAATATAGTCGGTCAGCAGTTCATGATAAGGCGGTCCATAAAGACCGCGTGTTTCGGCAACCTGAAGAAAACCGTGGTTGTGGCTGCGCACACCTTCCCAACGTCGTGAATAAAAAGCGACGCCCGGAACCAGTTTTGCTTTGGGCACACCTGCTTCAAGAAAAATGTGGACAGATGAATCTAAACTGGTTCTGAAAATATCACCTGTCGCCGTATATAAATTCGTGTGATGTCCCGTCAGGCTATGAAAACCGCAACGCAAGTCATACGTCATCAAAAAAACGAGATCCAGGTAACGTTGAACCAGCTCCATCTCTGTTCCATCAATAAAATACCGATCGGAACCGGCCGCGATCGTCAAAAGTCTGTGACGTCCAGGCAATGCATCCAAATATTCTCTGATGGTTCGGCAGAGCAAAGTAAACGTTATTTTATCCTCGGGCGAAGCGGTTAAGTTGTTGGATGGGCAGCAGGGATATTCCCAGTCCAGATCGATACCGTCCAGGTCGTAGGCAGAAACAACCTTTCTACATGAAGTGGCCATTTTATCACGCCCTTCCGGCGTGCTGCAAATTTTGGAAAAATCGTCAGGGCCAGCTCCAACCATGGAAAGCAAAATCTTCAGCTCTGGATTCCAGGTCCTGAGCTGATTTATTTTTTTAATCAGCAGAAGATCATCTGCAATGATGTCACCGTCGGAGAATTTTCCAAATGCAATGTTTAAATGAGTCAATTTCTGAGCATCAGATTTTGTGATTGAAAGGTCTGGCTGATCATGGGCATAGGCAGCGACAATTTTTCTTTGTGGTTTCATCTCAGGTTCACCTCTTGTAAATTTTTTTAAAAACGTCCCTCTTCATAGTATAGAGATGGAAGTGTTCTTTGAAAAGATCAAAATCTTGTTTCTGTCTTGACAAATTCTCTCTTTACGGCGTACACTGAACAAAGCGAAACGTTTCGTTTCAGGAGGTATGGCTATGGTCGATTCCGTTTTACGTATGAAAGAAATCGATTCTGTTATTCGCCAGGGACCTTATCAGGACAATTGGGCTTCATTGGCTGCCCATCCGGTTCCCAAATGGTACCAGGAAGCCAAATTCGGCATTTTTATTCACTGGGGTGTTTACAGTGTTCCTGCTTTTGGCAGCGAGTGGTATCCCAGGAATATGTACCTTCCCGGCAGTCCTGAATATCAGCATCACATCGAAAATTATGGTCCGCATCAATCTTTTGGCTATGCCGATTTTATTCCTTTATTTAAAGCCGAACACTTTGACGCGGAACAATGGGCCGGCTTATTTGCTGCATCCGGCGCCCGTTACGTTGTTCCGGTAGCCGAACATCACGATGGATTTCAGATGTACGAAAGCAGTTTATCTGATTGGAATGCGGCAAAAATGGGGCCGCAGAAAGATGTTTTGGGCCTTTTAAAAAAAGCGGTGGAAAAGCGAGGCCTGATTCTGGGTACTTCCTCACACCGGGCGGAAAATTATTGGTTTTTCAACGGCTGCCGAACCTTTGATTCGGGTTTGCAGCATATTGAGTTTCAGGAACCGTATGGTTACGCCAGTCCAGATGTTCAACCCGAGATGACGCATGATGTTCTGTCTGCCGGACCTTGCGAGGCACATCTTGAAAACTGGCTGTTGCGCACTTGTGAGCTGATTGACCGATACCAGCCTAAACTGCTTTGGTTTGACTGGTGGATTCATAATCACGCTTTCAAACCGTATTTGAAAAAACTGGCTGCTTATTATTACAACCGTTCTGAACAATGGGGAGAAGCCGTCGCCATCAATTACAAGTACGATGCATTTGTTTTTGGTACGGCCGTTTATGATATTGAACGTGGGCAGCTGAGCGGGATCAGTCGGACATTGTGGCAAAATGACACGGCCATTGCCAAGAACTCCTGGGGCTACACAAAAAACAATGATTATAAGAATCCGTCTAATTTGATTTGCGATCTTGTGGATATCACAAGCAAAAATGGCTGTCTGCTTTTAAATATCGGGCCACAATCAGATGGAATCATCTGTGAGGCTGAGGAATATGCTTTACGTCACATCGGCGCCTGGCTGGCAAAAAATGGCGAGGCGATCTACGGTACCTCTCCGTGGAAGATCTTCGGAGAAGGATCGACTCAAATAGAAGAGGGTTCGTTCACGGATGCGAACCGTCCATCATTTAAACCGGATGATATCCGTTTTACATGGAAAGCGCCGGACCTTTATGCCATTGTTCTCAGATGGCCGGCGGACGGACAGGTCTGCATCCGGTCGTTAAAGAATCAAAGTGACGTTTACAACGGCCTGATTCGAAATGTTCGTATTCTGGGGTTTGAGGACTGGCCCGTTCAATGGCGCCGGACAGATGAAGGATTATGGATTGATGGCCCAAAAGAGATAAAGAGTGATGATCCTGTCAGCCTGAAATTAGAATTGGGCTGATAATTGAAGTAGAAAGGAACCGCATCCATGGCGGCGACATTAAAAGATTTAGCAAAAGTGACGGGTTTATCTTTGGCCACGCTATCCAAATATATAAACGGAGGCCGTGTTCTTGAAAAGAATAAGATTGCCATTGAAGCGGCCATAGATGAATTGGGATACCATGTTAATACGACTGCGCGCAGCCTAAAAACGCGCCGCAGTATGACAGTTGGTGTTCTGATTCCAGATTTAGAGAATGTGTTCAGCACACGCATTGTTTCCTGTCTTGAGAATAAGCTTTTACAGGCTGGTTATAGCACACTGGTTTGCGATTACCGATCTGATG
>JAGPFK010000188.1 GCA_018056585.1 Clostridia bacterium
CTATTTGATCTGGCTTTACTCAGCGCCTTTGTTTTACTTGGTCTTTCCCTGATCGATGTGCTGTATCAATGGTGGCAATATGAAAAAGGTCTTCGCATGACGAAACAAGAAATTAAAGACGAATTTAAGCAGTTGGACGGTGATCCGCAAACCAAAAGCCGGATTCGTTCGGTTCAGCGGCAAATGGCCACGCGGCGAATGATGCAGAACGTTCCAACGGCCAGCGTTGTGATCACCAATCCGACCCATCTGGCCATTGCCTTGCGGTATGTAAAGGGAAAGGATTCAGCGCCGGTGGTTGTGGCTAAGGGTAAAGATCTGATTGCGCTTAAAATCCGTGAAATTGCCGTCAAAAACCGGGTTGCCGTGGTTGAGAACAAGCCACTGGCTCAGGCCTTGCATGCCCATTGTGACATTGGGCAACAAATTCCGGTCAGTTTGTATGAAGCGGTTGCGGAAGTTCTGGCAGCTCTGGCTAGGGTGAGGGGGGAGAGACAATGAAAAAGTCAGATGTTTTGGTTGCTTTTGGTGTCTTTTTAATTGTCATTCTGATCATCGTGCCACTCAACCCGACCCTGCTTGATTTTTTACTGATCGTCAATATCAGTTTATCCGTCCTGATTTTGCTTTTGTCCATGTTTACCCGCGAAGCACTGGAATTTTCGGCATTTCCGACCCTGCTTCTGATCATGACATTGTTTCGGTTAGCGTTGAATATTTCGTCAACCAGGCTCATTCTCAGCAATAACGGTGAGGCGGGCGCCGTCATTCGTACCTTTGGTGGATTTGTCATTGGTGATAACATCGCGGTCGGCTTGATTATCTTTTTGATTATCATCGTTATTCAATTTATCGTGATCACAAAAGGAGCCGAACGCGTCGCGGAAGTGGCTGCCCGCTTTACGCTGGATGCCATGCCAGGCAAGCAAATGGCGATTGATGCGGATTTGAATGCTGGCTTGATTACGGAAGAGCAAGCGCGTATTCGCAGAAATAAAATACAAAGAGAAGCCGACTTTTACGGGTCCATGGACGGCGCCAGCAAATTTGTTAAGGGCGATGCCATTGTTGGCATCCTGATCACGGTGATCAATCTGGCCGGCGGCATCATCATCGGCATCACGATGTCCGGTTTGGCTATGGATGAAGTGATTCGCCGTTACACCTTCGCGACCGTCGGCGATGGCCTGGTCAGTCAAATTCCAGCCCTGTTGATTTCAACGGCAACCGGAATCATCGTGACCCGCGCAGCATCTGAGAATAACCTGGGCCACGAACTCAACCGCCAGATGACCGCGCATCCCACGATTTTGCTTCTGTCTGGCGTCATGATTTTTGCGTTGGGTCTGATTCCTGGATTGCCCAAACTGCCGATCACCTTGCTTTCGCTTTTCATGATCACTCTTGGGCTGATGATTCGCAAACAGCGAGTGCCTGAAGGGGTGCCATTCTCTGAAGTGGATGAAGTTGAACACGCGGTTCAGACTGAACCGGAGGAAATAGCGGATTTACTTCGGGTTGATCCGGTGGAACTGGAATTGGGATATGGATTGATCGCATTGGCCGATCCGGAACAGGGCGGCGATTTGCCTGAACGAATTAATTTGATTCGCCGACAATTTGCCGCTGAACTCGGGTTGATTGTCCCGGGCATCAGATTGCATGACAACGTTTTGCTTCAGCCAAATGAGTATGTGGTGAGGATTCGCGGCGAAACGGTAGCAGAAGGTGAAGTCATGCCGGAATATCTCCTCGCGCTGCATGCAAACGAGACAGACACGCAGATTGCCGGCATGGATACAACGGATCCATCCTTCGGCCTGCCGGCCAAATGGATTCGGCCGCAGGATCGTGAAAAGGCTGAAAACCTTGGCTACACCGTTGTTGATCCTTCATCTGTTATTGCCACACATCTTTCGGAGGTCCTGCATCAGCATGCCCATGAACTTCTTGACAGGCAGCAGGTCCAGCAGTTGATTGACTGGCTCCGTCAGGAACAGCCGGTTCTTGTTGATGAGGTTATTCCCAAACAGTTCAGCCTGGGCGAAGTTCAGAAAGTTCTAGAAGGGCTGCTTGCAGAAAATGTACCCA
The DNA here is from genome assembly GCA_018056585.1 of Clostridia bacterium. Lineage (GTDB taxonomy): Bacteria > Bacillota > Clostridia > Saccharofermentanales > UBA5734 > JAAYBY01. The sequence goes on from JAGPFK010000188.1 coordinate 2,092, forward strand.
TCCGCGACATGGGGACAATCCTGGAAACAATGGCTGATACGCCGGCTCAGAGCCGGCAAACAGATCTGTTGGTTGAACGTGTCCGGCAAAGGCTGCATCGGACCATTACCCGGCGTTTTGTGGAAGGCAATAAAGCGCGTGTCATCACCTTGGATCCGAAACTGGAGGGACAAATGCTTGAAAAGGTGCGCCATACCGATCAAGGGTCCTTTATTGCATTGGCTCCGGATCAGATCAGACAACTGCTTCATGACATCACAAAAGCCGCTGAGGAAATCATGAATCTTGGAAGCAGCCCCATCGTGCTGACCTCGCCAGGGCTCAGACCCCATTTCAAGCGGCTGACAGAACACGTTGTACCCGGACTGATTGTTCTCTCATATAACGAAATCGATCAGCAGGTAGAAATCCAGTCGGAAAAAATGATATCTCTGCCTGCCTGAAACAAGAGGTGACTTCATGAATACACAATTGGCCAGACTTTTAAAAAGTGATCCGGGTGATCCGGAAAATGTGAAAAATGATCTGGACGCCTTGTGGCAAGACTGGTTTTTACACAAAAACCCGGATACCAGAAATGAGTTACTCCTTCATTATCTGTACTTGGTCCAGCGTGTTGTTAACAGGCTTTTTTCAGAAAGCTGGCCGTTCCATGACAGAGATGATCTGACCAGTTGCGGAATCATTGGGTTGATGGATGCACTGGATCGGTACAAGCCTAAGAAAGGGTCCACATTTGAAACGTACGCCAAGATCCGGATTCGTGGAGAGATCATCGATTACATGCGGCGGCAAGACTGGGCGCCGGTTCATCTCAGGACAAAAATCAAAAAAGTACAGGATGCTTACGAGTGGCTTCAGCAGGAAGCAGGCGAGCAAATCGGTGAACAGGATGTTGCGGCCTATTTAAAAATAAGTCCGGAAGAGGTGCGCCAAATATTATCGCAAGCACATTTTCTGAACATTGTTTATCTGGAAGATGTGCTTTTGGGCGGGGCCGAGCCGGAACCTCAATCTGAAGGTCACATGCAGCCGGATCAACAAGTGGAAGCGTCAGAAATTCAAGACAGGCTGGCTTTCGAAATCAAGCAGTTGTCGGAAAGAGAGCAGTTGATTTTAAGTTTGTATTATGAAGAAGAACTGACACTCAAAGAAATTGGCCGTGTCTTAAACCTGACCGAATCACGTGTTTGTCAGATTCATTCATCCGCTTTAGCGCGTCTCAGGAATCAACTCACGGCGTCTGAAAACGCAAAAAATCAGCCTCAAGTTTTAAACAAAATCGACGTATGAATAATTAGAGCATGAGGACAATGCACAGTAAAGGGAGTAAACAATGATCAGAGGGCTTTATCTGGCAACAGATGGCATGCTGACACAAGAACGCAGGATTGATGTTGTCATCCATAATCTGTCACATGCTGAAACAGTTGGATTCAAAGAAGACAAATTACTGACTCAATCTTTCGAAGATCAGATGGTTGCGCGCGTTTATGGATACGATACCCGTCACGCCACACCGATCGGCCCTTTTTCTTCAGGAGTCTTTCTGGATGAGACAACAACCTTGTTTACTCCGGGGCCTTTTGAAGAAACAGGATTAGATACGGACCTGGCTATTGAAGGCGATGGTTTTTTTGTGGTGACAACACCCAAAGGGCCACGATACACAAAAGCCGGTCATTTTACTGTCTCAGCGGAAGGTTATTTGGTTACACCGGAAGGTTACACCGTACAGGGACAACAAGGGCCCATTCAGACAAACGGCCAGCCTTTCAGTGTTGATCAGAATGGTCTGGTCCGTACAGCAAATGGGACAAGCCAGCTTCAGTTGGTTCGTTTTGCTGATCTTTCAGCCTTGCAGAAAGAAGGAGAAAACCTTTACAGCAGCCAAACGGCTCCTGAACAAGGCGGCGTGATGGTTCGGCAGGGCTTCCTTGAGCAATCGAACGTGGATTTAGCTGATCAGGTCACGAATCTGATCTTGATCCAAAGGCAATATGAGCTGAATCAGCGTGTTTTACGCCTGATGGATGAACGACTGGGCCACAGTGTCAATGAAATTGCCAGAATCTGAATGGGGGTGAGAGGATATGACACAAGGCTTGCAAACAGCGGTGGCAGGATTGCGTGCTATACAACAAAAAATAGAGGTATTAGCCAATAATGTCGCCAATTTGAATACGAACGGATACAATAAGAG
>JAGPFK010000189.1 GCA_018056585.1 Clostridia bacterium
GTTTATCGGTGAAGGCCCTGGGGCAGAAGAAGATGCCACAGGCGTCCCTTTTGTCGGTGCGGCCGGGAAATTGCTTGACCTTTTGTTAACAGCTCACGGTCTGCCGCCGGAGCGGTATCATATTTGCAATATCGTTAAATGCCGGCCGCCGCAGAACCGCGTGCCGGCTTTGGAGGAAGCCAAGGCTTGCCGGCCGCTTCTGGGAAAACAATTTCAGCTGGTTCATCCCAAAATCATTGTGCTTTTGGGGGCGACAGCTTACAAATATTTTACCGGCGGAAACGAAGGAATCACGAAAATCCGTGGTCAATGGATTGAAAAAGATGGTTATCTGATTCTCCCGACTTATCATCCGGCTTATGTCTTGCGCAACAATCAGGAGCGTGTCCGATTATGGGATGATATCGGACTGGCCAGACAGAAAATGGAAGAGCTGGGATATCTGGAACCTCTGGTTTACCAGCCGGAACTGCCGCAAACCAGAAAATGAGTATGATTTTGAGGTTTCATCCGGGAGGTTCACAAAATTGTATCTGGAAAATAATCGGGTTAAGCAATACCCTATCAAGGCGGTCCTATCCTGGTCTTCTGTTGTCATCTGGATGGCCGTTATTTTCGCTTTTTCCCATCAATCCGCGACACAATCAGGCCAATTGAGCCTGAGCATTGCGGATACAATTGTGCGCCTGATATACAAACAAGCCGATCAGACCTTTATTTTATGGGTGAATCAGTTGCTACGGAATTTTGCCCATGGATTTATTTATTTTATACTGGGCTTGATGACCAGTTGGGCTTTTTCTGAAACAGGCATCCATGATGCGCGAAATGCTTTGTTCTCTTTTGTCATCTGTGCTCTTTATGCCGCTTCGGATGAGCTCCATCAGGCTTTTGTCCCTGGCCGCGCGGCCCAGCTGTCAGATTATTTTATTGATTTGACAGGTATTGTTTTGGCTCTTATTCTTTATCAGATCCAGGCCGCGCTGCGATTTTTGCATCAGGACCTTGTGGTTAGGCGTAAAGAGAGTCCGCGCCGCAGTTAAAAACCATGGTGCAGGCTTATCCGTCTTCTCGAACCATTCTTGTTCCGCATTTGGGGCAAGTTGTTTGACTGCATGGTTGCGCAGCAACATGCGGAATTTTTTCTCCGCAATGGGGGCATTTACAATAACCGCCGGGACCAGCAATGTCTCTCTGACCGAAACCCCTGCGTCCTCTTTGTTCTGAATCACGAGCATTTCCAAATGGACCGGTTCCGTCTCCTCTTGGCATTTCTTTCATCCTTTCCAAGGTATTTGTTTTGTCAAACAATGAGCCTTCATCATTTGATGGAAATGAGCCATGGCTCATCATGAGTATAAAATGTTTATGAGCATATGTCAATAACCTTTGAACAATCCCGCGTTATTGACATATGCCCGATATAGCCATAGAATGATGATGGGCAGCGGCCACATAAATATTGATTGAGGTGGATAAAGTGAAAATAGCGATTTCATGTACGGGGCGCACATTAGAGGATAAAATGGATTTTAGGTTTGGACGCGCAGCCTGTTTTTTAATCGTAGAATCTGATACGATGGAATGTACTGTTTTAGATAATTCTGCAACAATAGCTCCCAGCGGTGCAGGAATTGCAGCTGCCCAGTTGGTTATTGACCAGCAAGTGGATGCTATAATCACGGGACAAATTGGTCCGAACGCACTGGACATTCTAAAAAATACAGACATCTTGCTTTTTCAGGGTGTATCTGGAACAGCATATGAGAATATGGTCGCCTATCATCAGCATAAGCTAAAGAAAATTGACGGCAGCGGGCCGGCTCATGCCGGTCTGTAAAACTAAAGGAAAATCATAATGAAAATAGCTGTTTTAAGCGGCAAAGGAGGTACCGGCAAAACGACGGTTGCTGCCAGTTTGGCTAAAGTTATCCAAAACGGCCAATATATTGACTGCGACGTCGAAGAGCCGAACGGATTTCTGTTTCTTCATCCTAAGATCGTCGAATCAAAAGATGTGACAGTATTGGTACCGGAAGTGGATCAGAACCTGTGTTCCCTGTGCGGCGCCTGCGCTGGAATATGCCAGTTTAATGCCATCGCAGTGACCCAAAAGAAAGTGCTGGTTAAAGCTGAACTTTGCCATTATTGCGGGGCTTGCGCTTTAGCTTGCCAGCCCTATGCGATAACGGAGGTCAGCCGATCGATTGGCGTGATCGAAAACGACGCCCAATGCCGGTTTATACAAGGACGTTTGAAGATTGGCGAACCCATCGGGGTTCCGATCATTTCTGCCTTGAAGATAAAAATAAACCCTGACCGGACTGCAATTCTGGATTGTTCTCCCGGAGCATCTTGTGCTGTTGTCCGTTCGATTGAAGGATGTGATTTTGCGTTATTGGTCACGGAACCGACACCTTTCGGTTTACACGATTTGAAAATCGCAGTGGAACTGGTGCGAATCATGAAAATACCTGCTGCTGTTATTTTAAACAAGGCCGATTCAGATCATCAACTGGTCCAGAAATATTGCGATCAAGCAGGCTTACCTATCCTGATGGACATCCCGTTTAGCCGTGAAATTGCCGAGCACTACGCCCGCGGCATTCTGCCGGTCGACTACGATGAGAAATGGCGGGATCGCTTTGAGCTGCTTTATTGGCAAATTGGTAAGGAGGTCAGCCGTGAAGCAAATCGTTTTTGTCAGCGGTAAGGGCGGTACCGGCAAAAGTACGATTGTTGCCTCGCTTAGCTTGCTGGTTAAAAATAAAATGCTGGCCGATTGTGATGTTGACGCGCCTAATCTGCATTTGCTGATTCCGGGCGAACAGATACAAAAAAAGGATTATTTCGGGGCCAGGACGGCTCAAATTGATCCGGCTGTTTGCGTCAACTGCGGGATGTGCAAGCAAGTCTGCCGTTTTGACGCGATTGGTGATGATTATACGATTGATCCTATGGCTTGCGAAGGCTGTGCAGCTTGCCGGGTTTTATGCCCGTCTGATGCGATTTCGATTATTTCGGTTAAAAGCGGAGAAACTTATGTTACCAAGACTGAGCGCGGTGTTTTATCCTACGGGCGTTTGACAATCGGGGCTGAGGGCTCCGGAAAGCTGGTTACAGAAGTGCGCAGGAATTTGTTCGAGTTCATGCAGGGTGAAGATTGGGTTCTGATTGATGGTTCGCCCGGTATCGGCTGTGTGGTGATTGCCTCGATAACTGGAACCGATGCCGTTGTTGCAGTTGCTGAACCAACCCAATCCGGCCAGCATGACCTCGATCGAGTACTCTCTGTTGCTGATCATTTCAGGGTGCCCGCATATGTCTGCATCAATAAATATGATCTGAACGAAGAGATCACACGGTTCATTGAAATAAAGTGCCAGGAGCGATGTGTACCGATCATTGGGAGGATACCCTATGAACCGGCGATTGTTCAGGCTTTGCAAAAAAACATGACGCCGGTTGAAGCCAATATCCAAAGCGTTGTGGAACCCATTCAAAACCTGTGGCGTAATTTGTCAGATGAGATGAAGTCGGGCATATATATTCCTTTTTGAATTCCCGAAGGCCTTGAGCAGGAAGAAGATGAGCGAAAAAACAATGCCGAAAATCACAATTCTAACTGACAATTACGTCCGCCGACGCGGCTTGCTCGCAGAGCATGGCCTATCTTTCTGGATCGAGGATGGTACGGATAAGGTTCTATTCGATGCGGGTCAGACCGATGTCTACTTACATAATGCCCATTGCTTGAGAATAGATGTGTCTCAAGCCCATGCCATTATTCTGAGCCATGGCCATTATGATCATACCGGCGGTCTTGCGTATCTGCCGGAAGCAGCCAGATGGCCGCGGGTTTTTGTCCACCCCGATGCCTTTGTGCCAAAATTCGAAAAAACGGGTGACCCCCTGGCCCCATATCAGGCGATTGGGATTCCTTGGCAGATCAATATGCCGGCTCATCTGGAAAGAAGATTGATGTTCAATACAAAGACAATGCAAGTTGGAGAACACCTGTTTATCCTCACGGAGATTTTGCAGGCGACAGACTATGAAGAACCATCTGCGGCATTGATGGTCAAGAAAAATGAGCAAATGATCATAGATGATCTGCACGATGAACAAGTTCTTGTTTGCCAATGGCAACAAGGTCTGGTGGTCGTTCTTGGTTGCGGTCATCGGGGCGTTGTTAATTCTCTGGAGTCTGTCCGGCTCTTGTTTCCTGATCAGCCCATCTATAGCATCATCGGCGGCATGCATCTGGAAAAAGCAAATAAAAAC
>JAGPFK010000190.1 GCA_018056585.1 Clostridia bacterium
GTCTGTCATCGCGGTTCGTCTTTTAACACACCGTCATGAAACGATGGACGATCCAGTCATTTCGAATCGTGTCCGTGAAGCAGTGCGTTTCCGAAAAACCTGGATGCGTCCTGATACTGACAGTTACCGACTGATTTTTGCTGAAGCAGATCGCTTGCCGGGACTGATCGCCGATTGGTTTGGGAAGGTCCTTGTGGTTCAGATTCTGGCTTTGGGCATGGAACCCTGGCAGGATCTGATTATTGAAACGTTGATAGACGAGATCCATCCGGAGGGTGTGCTGCTAAAAAACGACGATCCGGTTCGTGAAAAAGAAGGCTTGCCTCTTTACCAGAAAATTTACAGTGGGAAAGTGACTGAGCCTGTTGTTATCAAGGAGAATGGCCTGAAGATGCAAGTTGACTTGCTGAAGGGTCAAAAAACCGGCTACTTCCTTGATCAAAAAGCCAACCATGCGCGTTTACGCCTATTCGCGCCAGACAGGGAAGTGCTCGATTGCTTCTGCTACAGCGGAGGCTTTGCTATAAATGCGGCATGTGCCGGCGCAAAGAAGGTGACGGCTGTTGATCTATCGGAACAGGCCATTGCTCTGGCTCAAAAAAACGCGGAAATGAATCATCTTTCAGATCGGATCACATTTGTTGAAGCAAATTGCTTTGATTATCTACGGCAAGCCGTCGATGAACACCGTTTTTATGATGTTATTGTTCTTGATCCGCCGGCCTTTGCGAAGAGCCACGCGGCCCGTCAGTCTGCCTGCCGCGGTTATAAAGAGATCAATCTCAGAGCATTTCGCCTGCTTTTGCCGGGCGGTATTCTGGTCACACATTCTTGTTCTTATCACATGCCAGAATCCCTTTTTTTGTCCACTGTCCTGGAGGCTGCCCGCGATGCCCACAGAGAGGTCCGGATTCTGAAAGTTGACCGGCAAGACTTCGATCACCCAGTTTTGGGTTCTTATCCCGAATCCCATTATCTTAAAAGCATTTGGTTACAAGTCATTGAATAGCGCTTGAGTGTCACATTGTCACAGAATCGCACGGATCAGACTGTTATGATCGTCATAACGGTGTATCCGAATATATCGATACGGGGTGATGAAATGAAAATGATCATAGTCGGCGGTGTTGCCGGAGGAGCTTCAGCCGCAGCCAAGCTGCGCAGACAGGATGAGCATGCCGATATTCTTCTCTTGGAAAAAGGCCCTGATATATCCTATGCCAATTGTGGCCTTCCCTATTATATCGGTGGTGTCATCGAAAAAAGGGATGCGCTGCTTGTTCAGACAGAAGAAGGCATGCGGTCTCGCTTTCATATTGATGTAAGAACGCAAAACGAAGTTCTTTTGATCGATCGCAAAGCCCATAAGGTGCGCATCAAGGATCACCGAACCGGCCGTATCTATGAAGAATCATATGATAAACTGGTTTTGTCGCCGGGTGCTGAACCCAAGAGACTGCCGATTGAAGGCATTGATTTGGAAGGTATCTTTACACTCAGAACAATTGTTGATGCCGATCAAATCCTTTCCTATATCAAAGAGAAAAAAGTCAGGCGCGCGGCTGTCATTGGCGGTGGTTTTATTGGCGTCGAAATGGCGGAAAATCTGATGAACCGGGGCATAGAGGTGGCTTTGGTCGAGTTCACCGATCAGGTTATCGCGGCTATGGATGCCGAAATGGCTGCATTTTTGCATCAGCATATGCGCCTAAAGGGACTGAATTTGCTGCTGAGAACGGGTGCAGCCGGTTTTGTTCGCAACGAACAGGGTGTGCTTCATGTTCGCCTCACGACCGGGCAGACGCTGGAGGCTGATCTGGTTATTTTTTGCATTGGCATTTCGCCGGATAGCCATCTGGCCAAAGAAGCCGGCCTGGAGATGGGGATTGGAGACAGTATTAAAGTCGATGCATCCATGCGTACGTCTGATCCGGATATTTATGCCGTCGGCGATGCTGTGCAAGTGAGAAATCTGGTGACAGGCCAACCAACCCTGGTCCAGCTGGCGGGACCGGCCAACAAGGAGGGACGCATTGCAGCCGAACAGATCACAGGTCTTGATCAGACTTTTGATGGCGTACAGGGTACGTTTGTTGTAAAGGTCTTTGACCTGACGGCAGCCGGTTTCGGACTGAATGAGAAACAACTGAAAAGGGAAAAAATACCTTATGAAAAAACGTACATTCATCCGCTTGATCATGCGGGTTATTACCCCGGCGCCACTCAGATGACGATCAAGATGATGTTTGATCCGACAAATGGTAACATCTTTGGCGCTCAGGCAGTCGGCGTCAACGGCGTGGATAAACGGATCGACGTTCTGGCGACAGCGCAACGACTCGGCGCGACCGTTATGGATCTGGAAAAGCTCGAGCTCGCCTACGCGCCGCCTTATTCTTCGGCCAAAGATCCGGTTAATATGCTGGGCTTCACAGCAACCAATATCATCAACGGCAGCGTGAAAGTTTTTCACTATCACGATGTAGCCGATATCGATCCGGCTGACAGCTTCATTCTGGATGTGCGGACCCCTGAAGAGTTTGCGCTGGGCAGCATCACGGAAGCCGTCAATATTCCTCTGGATGAACTGCGCGATCGTCTGCATGAACTGCCGCGGGATAAAAAGATCTATGTGCTTTGCCAGGTTGGCCTGCGCGGCTATTTGGCGGCACGGATTTTAATGCAGGAGGGCTTTTCAGAAGTCTATAACTTAAGCGGCGGCTACAAGCTTTATCACACCGTCATGATGGACCAGCTCGCGGAAATTCCTTTTAATTGTTTTGGACAACCCATCGGTGAAGGAGAACGGCTCGCCTATTGCAAGGAAGAGGAATTCAAAACAACAGTAAAAAAAGAGCCAGAGCATACATTGAATATAGATGCCACCGGGCTGCAATGCCCGGGCCCCATCCTGAAGCTGGCAGAAGGAATAAAGCAGATTGATGTTGGCGATCGTCTGATCGTAAAAGCAAGCGATCCGGGATTTTCTTCAGATGTGGTTGTCTGGTGTGAACGGACCGGCCATCGGCTGGAAAACCTTTCATCTGATCAGGGTCTATCTATTGCTTCAATCATCAAAGGGGAACCCAAAAGATCGGATCAATCGGTTGGTGTTGTCAATCATGACAAGTCCATCATCATCTTCAGTGGAGATCTGGATAAAGCCATAGCAGCCATGATTATTGCCAACGGTGCCGCATCGATGGGGCGGAAAGTGACCCTTTTCTTCACCTTTTGGGGCCTTAACATCCTGCGCAGCAGTCAGCCTGTTAAAGTGAAGAAGACACCAGTTGAGAAAATGCTTGGCTGGATGATGCCGCGTGGATCGAAAAAGCTTGGCCTCTCACGCATGAATCTGTGTGGACTGGGCAGCAAAATGATTCGACATATTATGAAATCCAAAAATGTCTCATCACTGGAAGAGCTGCTTGAGATGGGCATCCAAAATGGCGTTCGGATGATTGCTTGCCAGATGTCCATGGATATCATGGGTATTAAGCCAGAAGAGCTGATCCCGGGTGTCGAAATTGGCGGCGTTGCCACTTTTCTAGGGGCAGCCGAATTGTCTGATACGACCTTGTTTATCTGAGACGTTCAGTTGCATTCGGCAACCAGCGGGCCGGCAAGTTCCTGAAGGAAAAAGAGCTTGCCGGGCAGCGTCGGCATAAAAGAAGAAGGCACCCATTTATCAGGGCCGTAACGAAGGGTCATCCAAAAGGAGAGCCCCTGCCACTGCATGCCGCGACCCAGAACACCATCTGCTCCTCCAATAACCCAATCTGATTGCAGGAATAGACCCGGACCGATTGTATTGGCCCGGCAAGGCACAAGTGTGGTGCGGCTTTTAAATGAAGTGATGGCATTTTGTTCAATTGTCAAAGGATGCAGCTTGGCGCCAAGTCGATGCGTCTGCTTTTTCCAATCGGCTTCTGAAGCAAATTCACAAGCGAAATGAGGCTCCCAGAATGCAATATGACAGACGCGACCAATGCCGAACACGGTCACCAGCAAAGCGCCCTGACGTTTCAAATCAGCGATTTTATCTGCGTACCGGGGGAGTTCCTCACGTGTTGCAAAGTGCCGCTGGTCAGGCGGTACAGAAAGATTTCCTAAAGGCCCATAAAAAGCTTGCTCCATGGCGTGTTGGAAGGAACCAGGGTTCTCCGGTGATAACGTGATTCCTTCGCTGTCAGACCATTCATCCATGTTAAAGCCATGGACATGATCACACGAGATTTGCCATTCTTTCAAAAAATAGGAAGCCCAGCGATACATA
>JAGPFK010000191.1 GCA_018056585.1 Clostridia bacterium
TTATACGTCTATATTCAAGATAAGAACCTCATTAACCGATCGTTTCTTATTATGACAGCAAGCGCCGCTGTTTGGCAAGCTGGCATCGGCATGATGTATGTGATGAAGGATACGGAGCTGATTCTTTCTTTTTACAGGGTTTTTATTTTTCTGGGCGTTGTAAATATTGCGCCAGGCATTTATTTTTTTACGGTGACTTCTTTAGGATTATTTGAGAAAAAGAAAAAGCATGTCTTTGCAAATTATGTCATAGCCTTTGTTTTTTACTTTGTGAGCCTGGTGACAGACTGGCTGGCTCATGGTGTCGTTGAACATTTCTGGGGACGTTATGTGACTTATGGCCCGCTGTCCTACCCGTTTTTATTCTTTTTTGCTGTTTTAATTGTTCGTTCCCTGCAACTGTATCAAAAGACCATCAGCCAAATGGAGCCTGGGATCAAGCGGGATCAATTGAATTTATTCCGGTTGTCCTTGTCTTTTGCTGTTATTGGTTCAGTTGATTTTCTTTCATGTTTTCCGCCCATTCGGGTTTATCCTTTTGGGTTTGGACCAGTCCTTGTCTTTGTCTCTCTTCAAACGTATGCCATATTGAGATACAAAAAGGCGTCCTTGATTACGATCTTCGGCTCGCTAGAAGATGGTATTTTGGTGGTCGACCGATATAATCGAATCGTGGAAGTGAATCCGTCGTTTGAAAAAATGATGAAAATCGTGCGTTCGGATCTCATCGGAAAGGACGTTCTGGACGCGTTTTCATTGATATCGGATAAAAATGAGGATCATGCGACAGTTCAATCCATAATCAGAATGATTACAATGAATCCGGCTCAAATCTTTAAGGAAGACATTGCGTTCAAAGAATCAAGGATGTTTTTAAGTGTGACTTCTTCAATGATCATGGACCGCTTTGGCACAAGAACTGGATCCGTGATTGTGTTCAGAGATATTACGGAACGTAAAAAAGCAGAGGAAGAACTTGAAAGATACAAAGACGAACTTGAAGTGCTCGTTCAAGCCCGGACCGAGGAATTAACCAAATCCGAAGCCAAGTACAAAGCGCTGGTGGATCATGCGCAGGTTGGTATTGGCATCCATCAGAATTTTCGGATGGTTTTTGCCAACAGGCAATTTTTATCGATGCTTGGTTATGAAGAAGAAGAGCTGCTTACTCTTCCTATTTCACAGCTTATCCATCCTGATGAAATAAAGACAGTCCTTTCAAGAGCATCAGACCGGTATAATGGTCAAGAGGTGATTGAGACATACGAGATACGGCTCTTGAGAAAAGACGGCAGCGTCATGCCTTCAATCATCAGCAATGTAGTTATTGAATATGAAGGGAGGACCGCGACGTTGATCACTGTTGTTGATACAACAGAGACAAAACTACGTAAAGAATTGGAGCAAGTCAACCAGGAAATTGAAATGTTTACTTATTCCGTGTCACATGATCTTCGTGCGCCGCTCAGGAGCATCGACGGCTTCAGTCAAGCTCTCCTGGAGGATTATGCAGATCAGCTGGATACCGAAGGGCAGGATTGTTTGTGGCGCATCCGGGCTGCCTGCCAACGCATGTCCATCCTCATTGATGCTATTCTCAAGCTTTCGCGCATCGGAAGAAGTGAACTAAAACGTGAGATGATAAATATGAGCGAGCTTGTGCGGGATATCGCGAAAGAGCTCAAGACAACCAACCCTGACCGGCGGGTCGAATTTATCATTGAATCTGACATCATCGCCGTTGGGGATCCGACCTACCTTCGAACCGCTCTCGAGAATCTAATCGGTAATGCTTTTAAATTTACAAAAAATTGTGATCACGCTAGGATCGAATTTGGCTCGCTGCATCAAGATAAAAAGACAGTCTATTATGTGCGCGATAACGGCGTCGGCTTTGATATGAAGTATATGGACAAGATTTTTACTCCTTTTCAACGCCTTCACGGCTCAGAAGAATTTGAAGGGACCGGTATCGGCTTAACCTCTGTGCAGCGGATCATCCAACGGCATGGTGGACGCGTCTGGGCAGAAAGCGCTGTTAATCAGGGAGCGACATTTTATTTTACATTAGAGTAGAAAGGAATATAATCATGCGAGAAAAAACAATTATGTTGGTTGAAGACAATCCGGATGATGTGATTCTGACACAACGTGCGTTCAAAAAATGCCGCATTGCCGGCAGAATCGTCGTTGCACACGACGGCATAGAGGCTCTTGATTACCTGCTCGCAAAAAACAAGGAAACTGGCCGCTATCAATCGATTTTACCAGCCGTTATTCTCCTGGATATTAAAATGCCGCATATGAATGGCATTGAAACATTAAAACAGATCAGAAGTCACAGCCGGACCGCTTATCTGCCTGTTGTCGTCCTGACATCGTCAGACGAGGAGGAAGACAAGCTCCAAAGTTATCAGATGGGAGCAAACAGTTATATACGAAAACCGATTGATTTTGACAGGTTTCTGGAAATTTCTCATTATCTGGGACTTTACTGGCTTTCGATCAATGAGTTGCCAGAACAATTGGAGGCTAAATGAAAGAAAATTTACGCGTGTTGATGATCGAAGATTCTGAGGATGACGCTTTGCTGATCCTGCGTGAATTACGCAAAAACGGGTACCACACAGCCTATGAGCGCGTTGAAACAGAATCTGAGATGAGAGCCGCATTGTCAGGACGGGAATGGGATCTGATTCTTTCAGATTACAACATGCCTCATTTCAGTACGTCTGAAGCGCTTTCAATTGCAAAAGAAAGCGGCATAGATGTACCTTTTATCATTGTATCGGGCGCCATCGGAGAAGAAAACGCCGTTTTGCTGATGAAAGAAGGGGCTCATGATTATGTTATGAAAGACCGCCTCGGACGATTGGCGCCTGTTATTTCCCGTGAGCTACAGGAAGCTGAGGAAAGAAAATCAAGAAGAAAAGCGGAAGACCTTCACAGAAAAGCGGATTTTATAATTAATACCTCAAAAGATATGATGGCCTTGATCAACAGAGATTATGTTTATGAAACAGTGAACAGAAGCTTCTGTAAAGCCTTTCAGAAAGACAACCCAAAGGAAATGATCGGACTTTCGGTTCAGGATGTTTGGGGACAGGAAGTCTTTGAGCAAAAAATTAAATCGGATATCGATCGCTGTTTGAAGAGGGAAGAGATCGAAACGGAAGCGTGGTTTGATATGCCGGTGACAGGCAGCCAGTGTTTCGAAATCATTTATACGCCCTACCGGAGCAACCAGGGTTCCATCACACACGTTATTTGGGTCGCACACAACATCACAAACCGTAAGAGAGCGGATCAGCAAATTACCGAAAGCTATCAAAGACTGCAAAGAACATTCGAGGAAACGGTTCATGCGTTATCGGCATTGGTTGAGATGCGTGATCCTTATACGGCGGGCCATCAGAAACGGGTGGCTTTAATCGCGCGTGCGATTGCAACGGAAATTGGCTTGCCGGATCATCGTGTACAAGGCATTTGGGTTGCAGCCCTGGTCCATGACGTCGGGAAAATCAGAGTTCCATCTGATATTCTTTCAAAACCCGGCCGAATTACAAAAGCGGAATATGAGCTGATCAAAGAACATCCTCAGACGGGTTACGACGTGCTGAGTAAAATCGATTTTCCTTGGCCTGTCGCTCAAATTGTGCTGCAGCATCACGAACGAATCAACGGATCTGGCTATCCCCGAGGCCTCAAAGAACAAGAGATCCTGATTGAAAGCAAAATCATGGGTGTTGCGGATGTTGTCGAAGCCATGACTTATCGACGGCCATACAGAGAAGCACTGGGATTGGATGTTGCGCTTCAAGAGATCAAACAAAATGAAGGTATCTTGTATGACACAGAGGTGGTCCAAGCTTGTATTAAGATTTTTACTGAGAAAGGATTCAGACTGGAGTGACTTTATTCTTTAAAGACGTAAGACCCATCCGGGCATCCTTTGATGAACCAGAATCCCACAAATTCATTTGGGAGAGTATGTCAATAAACCCCATGCGCATCAGATTCATGAACTGGTCGGTATCGAGGAGAACACCTTGCATATTAGCCGCTGTGTGTCAGCAGAAGAGATAGAAGCGCTTTCTCGCAGAAGAAGGTCGGTTATCACTTTTACTGCTTGTTATACCTGCCACGTAAGGATGTGTCAGAACACAATGGAGTTTTCGGAACCTATGTGGCAAAGACGGTTTAGATGAGCTTTAAAAGAGGCGGATAGACTTTCTTGAATGCTTTCCGATATCAGGGGACATCATAAAAGAAATCA
>JAGPFK010000192.1 GCA_018056585.1 Clostridia bacterium
GCCGTCCCGGGTCTAAAGTCCCCAAAGGTTGATGAAATAAAGCGGCCGGTTGGATTGTCATCTTACGAAGCCAGTTCAGAAGACTCAGACGTTTGGTTTTAACCAGCAAGGTATAACCAAGCCCCAGTGCCGTTTCAAAACCAACAATACCTGAACTGGAAAGGCCAAACTCAACTTCCTTTTCATCTCTGTGATGAGGGGCGTGATCGGTTGCAATGATGTCGATGGTTCCATCGGCAAGTCCTTCGATGATGGCGGCGACATCATCATCCGTGCGCAGGGGTGGGTTTATCTTGGCTTGCGTGTTAAAACCATTGCAAGCCGCATCAGTCAAGGCGAAGTAATGTGGACAGGTTTCAGCGGTCACGGCTGCGCCCCGCAACTTGGCTTCCCGGATGATGTGTACCGATTCTTTACAACTCACATGGGCTATATGGACGGGCAAATGCAGATATTCTGAAAGCAGACAATCACGTGACACGATGATGGATTCCGAGAGGGATGGGATCCCGCGTAATCCAAGGATGGTTGACCAGAGGCCCTCATTCATCTGCCCGCCTTCTGATAAACTGAGATCTTCACAATGATCGATAACAGTTAAGCCAAAATAGCTGGCATATAACATGGCTTTTCGCATCAGGTCAGCTGTTTCAACGGGACGGCCATCATCCGAGACGGCCACGATACCGGCTTGTGCCATTAAGCCTATCTCAGCCAATTCCTTTCCCTGTTGACCTTTGCTGACAGCACCGATTGGCAGAACGCGGGCATATCCGCATGTCATTGCTTTTTCTTTAATATAATGGACCAGAGCGGCATGATCACAGACCGGTTTTGTATTGGGCATGCAGGCAACCGTTGTAAAACCGCCGCGTGCCGCACTCTTTGTGCCGCTTGTAATGTCTTCTTTATACTCAAAGCCTGGATCCCTGAGATGACAGTGGGCATCGACGAGACCTGGAAAAACGTAGAGATGGTCCGCATCGATGACCCGATCGGCCTCTCCAGATAATTGATCGACGAAGAGGCCATCTTCAATTAAAACAGTCCTTTTTTCCGGCTGCTCCGAATCTGTCTTGGGGTCCAGAACCATTCCGTTTACAATTTTTATTTTCATAAATCGATGTTCCTCCTCGAAATGAGCAAATACATGATTGCCATACGGACGGCCACTCCATTTGTCACTTGTTCCTGAATGACAGATTGGTCGCTTTCATAGACTTGTGTTGGAATTTCAACACCATGAATGCAAGGGCCGGGATGCATGATGATGGCATCCGGCTTTGCCAGGGAAAGTGTGGCTTCATCCAGAGAAAAGAAACGGGCATATTCATCAATAGAAGGAAAAAGAGCCTTTTGCATGCGCTCTAACTGGATCCGCAAACCCATAACCACATCGGCATCGCGAACGGCTTCTTTTACATCCGGGCAAAGAATGGCCCCCAGCCGGTCAAATCCAGGGGGGACCAATGTTGGCGGCGCCGCAAAACGGACTTCAGCACCCATTTTGATGAGGCCCCATAAGTTGCTGCGCGCAACCCGGCTGTGCATTAAATCTCCTACGATGGCGACACGCAGGCCTTGTAACGAACCTTTTTTCTCGCGCATGGTAAAAAGATCCAGCAAAGCTTGTGTGGGGTGTTCGTTCATCCCATCACCGGCATTAATCACCGAAGCGCGGACGTAAGGAGCAATCAAATGAGGCGCGCCTGATTGGGGATGACGGATGATGATGATATCCGTTCCCATCCGATCGATGGTACGGGCCGTATCAATCAATGATTCACCCTTGTTGACACTGCTTCCAACCGATGATACATTGGCGGACGCCCCTCCCATATATTTGGCGGCCATTTCAAATGAAAGGCGGGTCCGGGTGCTGTTCTCATAAAACAAGGTGATGATCGATTTCCCCTGCAAATGGGCTGTCTTTTTGCTGGTGGCCGATAAGACCCATTTCATCGTTTCAGCCGTATCCAGTATCAGGTTGATTTCATCACGGGTGAGTGTTTGAATGCCCAATAGATCTTTTTGGCTGAGTTGCATTATTATCTGCCTTTCTGCTTCAAATCGCTAAGCACAACGCTATCCTGACCGTCTACTTCTTTCAGCAGCACGTGAACGATCTCATTTCGTGATGTCGGCACATTTTTCCCGATATAGTCAGCTCGAATGGGTAATTCACGATGACCGCGGTCAATCAGAATAGCCAATTGGATTTGCCGTGGACGTCCCAGGTCAAAAAGAGCCTCAATGGCGGCGCGACAGGTTCGTCCGGTGTAAAGAACATCATCAACAAGGACAATTTTTTTATCTTGCACAGCAAACGGTAAAGATGTTTTGTTCACAACAGGGTGTTCTGCCAGCATGCTTAAGTCATCGCGATAAAACGTGATATCTAAGATCCCGATTTCCGGCCGAATACCTTCGATGTCACCAATTTTCGACGCAATGCGTTTTGCCAGAGGTACGCCGCGTCGCTGAATACCGACCAGGTAAAGATCTTCCACGCCCTTGTTTTTTTCCAGAATTTCATGGGCTATTCGGGTCAGAGCCCGGTCTATCATCTCCTCATCCATCAGAACTGCTTTGGGTTCATCCATTGATTTTCCTCCTCTGCAAAAAAACCTTCCATGTCAGCATGGAAGGTTCCTTTTGGCAAAAATACCGGCCTTCTCAGCAGGCCGTTTATCTTATGTTGCCCTTCCAGCCTCACAGGACTTTGTTAAAAGGCTCGATCACAACCCTTGCATTGGTTGTCAAAAACAGAATACAAGATTCATTGACAGAATGCAAGAAGGTTGTTAAGATATTTTCGTGCCCAAGGCCAGATTTTCAGATGAGTGATAATTGGCGTATGGCACTTTACCGTGCCGGTGTGTCGGAACTGGCAGACGACCTCGACTCAAAATCGAGTGCTATAATGGCGTGTGGGTTCGAGTCCCACCACCGGCACCAACAATATCGCAGAATATTGATACAATGTTTGTACCCGTATTCTGCGATATTTTTATGTCCAAAAAGCCTGTAAACACGGGTTTTTGAGTAGTTTTGTTTTCAAAAACCATAGTCTCTGGGCGCGTCGAGCCGTGGTTTTTCCCTTTGAAACGACGATTTTATACCCAAACGCCACTTCCAGCAAATCGTTAACAAGCAGCCGTTTTGGTGCATCGGCCCCTTGGTTCCATCAAGCTGTCCCTGTGTCGCGGAGAAAAATCCGTCAATTGAAGCACAAACTCGCTGCCGTCGATGAAACGGAAAACCAGCGAGCGGTCAACCTTGGCCGGAACCTTCCGAACGAGCACCGCCCACGTCGTTTCATCATCCGCAACATCCAGCGAAGAGCGCGAAAGGAACGAATCGCAAAGCTTGGCGACTTCCGCTTTCCGCGCATTCTTCTTTTTCCACTGAATGGCCGCCGACAGATAATCGTGGCACATTGCCACATTGAATACGTACCGCAGCACCTGATCATACAGATGTGACGTTTTGCATTTCTCCACCTGCTTGTACCTGTGATTGCATTGCCATACCAAGTCATTGTATAAGGTGGAGTGTCACCGTTTGGCCCCATATAAGCTCCTGTAACCAAAAAGCACAGGTTCGATGATAGGCGGGTGGTTTTGTGAAATAATCCGCCGTAAACGTCTTTAGACACAATGCGTCGCACTTGTACTTATTGTTACCGAGAATGCTTTAACAATTGTGCACACTGCCATCGAATCCTTCCTGCCGGCGTCGGAATGCCAAGCTGAGCGAGTCGCCTTGCGACGCCTGTCGGAGTCATCCCCTCCATCAATAACCTGTATATCAGGCGCATCGTCGCAGCCCGTCCTTCGTTAATGACCAGTTTGCTTTTTCCTTACACCGCTGTCAGGCTTTCCACGGTGTTTTGTGCAAACCGGCTGACTGATTTCTTTATGATGAGGTCAATCTTCCCGGCCAGCGCGTCCTTTGTCATCTGATTGAAGCCATCGCGTTTTTTGGTGTTCGTCGCAGAGATCTCCTCATCCGTATATAGACGAAATCTCAGTCGGGGCGCACCTTGATGTACTTGTGGAGACACAGGCATAGGCGGCGACACGCCGCTGTTTCAGAAAGGACACAGGAAGGTTGGAAAAGCGCGATGTGACGCACCGGTATCATGGTAACTGTTTTCGCCATCAGCTGTTCACCAGCACCCGCTGTATCCAGTCCGTTGTTAAGACGCTGGCCGATGTCGCCGACCCGGACG
>JAGPFK010000193.1 GCA_018056585.1 Clostridia bacterium
AAAGTAAACGTGCCGGATTCAGACGCAATCTGAGAATGAAAAATGACCTGCATCAAAACATCGCCCAGTTCATCACACAAGCGATCCGAATTCTGGCTGTTAATGGCGTCAATGACTTCGTATGCTTCCTCAAGCATATTTTGCCTCAGGCTTTGATGCGTCTGTTCTTTGTCCCAGGGACAGCCCTGATCGCTTCTCAAAAAAGCCATCAGAGCCAAAAGCTCATCCAACGTAAAATGATCTTTAGGGGAAAAAGACGTTTTGTCCGGGGTTTTTTCTTTTTTATCGATCATAAACACCTCTCCGTCACTCGATCCAGCGGATCTGAAATCGATCAAAGTGGACCGGTTCGGTAAACTGCTCAGCCGGAAATACGGTTTGGTGAAAGCGCGCAAATTCACGTGTATTTTTGTTCATCCATAAAGGAACAGGAATTTCAAGTTGGTGGCAGAGAGCAATCAAACAACGTTCCAGACGAGCTGAAAACCGCAAATCGGATTCCGGCTCTTCAACTGTGGCGGTTTGCAACACCCAATTGGCACGAAATAATTTCCCTTCTACTTTCATTGCCTCATCCATTCTTTTTTTTGACGATTAACATTTTATTCACGAATAGACCATGATCCCGATACATTTATCTGATATTCTTAAATTACTTCAAAGAAGCATCCCCTTACTTCATACCCCCTCCTTTGAATGCCGGCGGTTATCCGCCGGTATTTTTAACCTCAAAGTTATTTCAATTCCGGGTAAAGCGCTCGGTATTGATCCAATGCGTCCAGCCAGGCTTTTTCATCTTTTGGGGTATAGTGCTTTAAGTCAAATGAATTGCCTATGACGCGCCTCGCTTCCCTCAAATCGCTGAGTTCACCCTGCGCCAATAATTGGACAGCCATATTGCCTAAGGCGGTTGCCTCAATCGGGCCGGCAATCACAGGGCTGCCGGTTGCATTAGCTGTAAATTGAGAAAGCAAGCCATCCTTTGTACCGCCTCCCACAACATGCAGGGCAGGATAATGACGTCCGGTTACCTCTTCAATCTGGTCTTTCGTAACCCGGTACTTAAGTGCCAGACTCTCATAAATGCAGCGGACTACTTCGCCTCGTTTTTCCGGAACAGGCTGACCTGTTTCCCGGCACAACTCACGGATACGTTCCGGAATGTTGCCGGGGAAGCCCAATATTTCTTCATCCGGATCAATCAGGCTTCGAAAAGGTTCACAATCGAGTGCTTCACGCTCCAGATCCGCATAAGTGACTTGCTCACCTTCACGGAGCCATTGCCTTCGGGACTCCTGTATCAGCCAAAGGCCCATGATGTTCTTTAAAAAGCGGATGGTCCGATTGTAGCCTCCTTCATTCGTAAAATTATAAGCGAAGGTTTGATCATTGATCAATGGTTTTTTACTTTCAATGCCCATCAGAGACCAGGTCCCGCTGCTGATATAAACAAAATCATCCCGCATGGCTGGTACAGCCACAACAGCGGAAGCCGTATCGTGTGAGGCAACGACCACTGTTTGGATCGGATCAATCATCAGCTCATCACAAATTCGAGGAGACAGAGGGTCGGCCATCTGTCCCG
Source organism: Clostridia bacterium (assembly GCA_018056585.1). Classification (GTDB taxonomy): domain Bacteria; phylum Bacillota; class Clostridia; order Saccharofermentanales; family UBA5734; genus JAAYBY01. The sequence goes on from JAGPFK010000193.1 coordinate 1,586, forward strand.
GATGAACAATCGGACAGAGCAGGTCAGTGGGCAGATCCAGCGTATTCAGCAGTTCGTAGTCCCAATCAAATTGATAGGGATTGATCATTTGCCCTGTTGACGCAATCGTAAACTCTGCCTGGCGGCGACCTGTCAGAAGATAAAGAAAAAGGTCCGGCATCAACAGCAAACAGCGCGCTTGCCGCAGGAGTTCCGGCCGTTTCATTTTGATGGCGTAAAGCTGATAAAGCGTATTAAAATGCAAAAATTGTGTTCCGGTTCTTTTGTAGAGCTCCTCTTTAGGAATTTTGCGGAACACTTCATCCATGACACCGATTGTTCTGCTGTCCCGATAATGGACTGGATTTTCAAGGATGCGGCCGTCTTTGTCGAGCAAACCAAAATCAACACCCCATGTATCGATTCCGATGCTTGAAAGACCGCCTTTTGATTTTGATTGAATCAAACTTTGCTTAATTTCATGAAAAAGGCGCAAAAAATCCCAATATAATGTATCGCCAACCTGCACCGGATCATTTGGAAATCGATGGATTTCTTCAAGTTCAATGCGGTTGCCATCGAATCGGCCCAGCATTGCCCGGCCGCTTGATGCGCCAAAATCAAATGCCAGCAGTTGTTTTTGATTTCTCATGTCGGACCTCCTCCGGATTGTTGATTTGCCTTGCTTCAGCGTGCCGCAATGTTTTTACGGTATGTTTCACTTTCCCAGCTGCTGATAAACTGCTGTTCCGCTTCTCCCATCGTCCGGACAGTCTTTCCGGCTTTTTTGATTGCTTCGTGTATAAATAAGACGGCACATAATGTTTCTTCAATGGTTCTGGCTTCATTTTGGCTGCAGCGATAGAATATTTCACCGGTTTTCCGGAAAATCGTGCATTTATCAGGCAACCTCTGTCCGCCTGTTGCTTCTTTTTGCAGCGCCTCGGCTAATGTACCGTCCGCGACAATCCCAAGCTGGCCATCCAAAAAAACGAGTTGATCCGGATAAAGCGGCCGGTTTGCAAATAGGTCCAGGTCCCAATTGAGCGCAATCAGCCGTTCGCGCAGCCAAGGCGTATTGGATTGAAAGGCTTGCTCCTTGCCTTTTGTCTCAACTGCGGGCACAGGCAGGACAGAAATAACCGGCCAATCAGAAGGCGAAACACCAAAGACAGCCGCAATCCTTTCGTTGACTGAATCGTGCAATTCGAGGCATCGGTCCGCATCCCCTCCGGTTATCACCAACCCGTGATTTTGCAAAAATAAAACACCCGGCCTTTTGCCGGAGCGATGGACTTCTGCCTGAATTTCCCAACGGATGGCGAAAGTCAGCTGTGCTCCCGGATTGATGTACGGGACAAAGACATAACGGACGGAAAGGTCCGACAGGGCTTTTGCCGCCATCTCCTCCCCCTCTTCTGAACAGGCCGCCAGATTCGCATAAACAGGATGGGTGTGTAATACATAGGTATCCAGCAGGGAATGAAAGCCGGCTTCCACAGAAGGGCGAAGGGGTTCAATGCCGTCGATGGTTCGCATGGCCTCTTTAACCCGGGCCGATCCTTCCTGTTCAACATCCTTTAAGGTTTCAGGATCAATCTCAAGATAAAAGCGGCGCAGGATCTGATAATCAAGAACAGCATAAGCCTTGTCCAGCTCGATCTGATCCAGACGATAACCAGACGCCTTGATGGCCATCAGGGTTTCATCTACTTTACAGGATGTATTGCCGCCTCCACCCTGAACATAATCGGAGCGTCTTCCAGCTGTCTGAGAAAGACGAACAAACGCTTCGAGTTTTTCGCGATGACGTGCAACAAATTCCGGGATCTCATTCATAAAAAACAACCTCCGCTTTCGGTCGTCATATCAAAATACTTCTTTAAATCATTGCTTTTCAAATAGATCATAGATTTTCTCTGCTTTGCTCTTCTATAGACATGCTAAAACTTTTCCGATAGGGGGCCATTATTTCGTTAAAAATCTCTACGTCATGATCAGACAGATTAAATAAATACAATTCAGTGCCGTCATGCTCACTGGAAATCTTATCTTTGATCATTATTGTAAAATACTCTGTCATTTTATGTTCAATCGTCTGATCCGTCCGTTCAGGCGCAGCCAAAAGCTCTTTTAACATTTGCTCCGACACGACACCTTTTATTGATTTTTCAAAATGGCTCTCATCCTGTGAAAGACGACCATGAGACAAAGCTTTTTTTATTGCCTCATGTTCTTCATTCCAGCACCGTATTTCAAATTCATCACCCTGTTTTACAAAATGCTGAATAATTTTTTTCCACCAGTCCGCACCAGCATGACGGTCTAACATTTGAACCTGTATCATTTTCATAACTGATCTGACACAATCTTCCTGTTCTCAGCCGTTTATTCCCTTTTGCTCAATACTTCCCTTTCATAGGCCATTACATCCTCCAACCAGTCCAGACCGGTCGGAACACGCTCATCCAGGCAGAATTTATCCCACACAGCCGTATAAGGGAGAGATCGGGCCTCTTCCATTAATGCCAGCCGTTCCGTGTAATTTGCGGACATCTCGGCCTCCTTCATCATTCTGGTCGGCTCCAGTAAAGCAGCCAGGACGGCTTTTTGTGCAGCTCGTACCCCGATTACCCAGGCGGCTACCCGATTGATGCTGCCATCAAAGA
>JAGPFK010000194.1 GCA_018056585.1 Clostridia bacterium
CATTGAGCGGGTATGGCGTCCAGGCCGTACACTGCGCCCAATAGCGCCCCACAAATGGCTGCGTTGGTATCGGTGTCACCTCCGCGCATGATGGTGTCGATAACACCGGCATCGAGGCTTGGCGCGTGGAGCAGTTGATACAGGGCATTCTGAAAAGCGATCATCACCCAGCCCTGCTGATGGACATAGTCCGCTGGCGGTTCTTCGGCTGCCTTGTTAACGGTATCCAGCAAAGCGGGTTCAACGGGCATGTCTGCTGCCCACTGCCGAATGTGCTGGTATAGTGCCTTACGGTCGCAGCCGGATTGAATGGCGTAGGCAACTCCCATGGCAAACAGCGCATTGGCATGCTGGCAGATCAGGTTGGGATGAGTGAGTGCCGCATCCTGCATGGCCCATTCAGCCACTTGATTCAGTTCAAATCCGGCTCCGAAAATTCCGAGCGGGCTGATCCGCATCATCGCTCCGTTGGCCTGGCTGTCGGGGTTTGGATTTCCACGCAAACCAGCGGAAATAGTTATACCGCAAGAAAATGGATCTGAGCTCAGCCAATATTGATATTCCTTGCGTGCCGCCTCTGGATCATAATAACCGGTTTTGACCAGCATCCGGGCAAGAAGCAACGCCATCTCGGAATCATCAGTTGGCTGACCGGCAATCGTATTCCATGTGCCGCCATCCGCCAGATCCCGCACGCCATCAGGGTAGCTTCGCCTGATCTCATCCGGGGACTGAAACTCAACCAGACTTCCCAGTGCATCACCAGCAAGCTGGCCCAGCAAGCATCCTTGGGCTCTGGATCGTTTGTCTATGCCCATGCGGCGACCTTCTCCCTAATCAGAATTTTCGACTGGATAGTGTCAATAAACATACGACACTGTTCGCTCATGAGCCTGTTAAAATCAAGAGATGTATTGTCTGGAACTTTTAGAAAAAGGACATGGAACGGAATATCTTGGCCTTGCTGCCGGATTACATCTGAAATTAGCCCTTGTGATTTATCCAGATTGAGTGCGGCCCATCTTTCTTCTGATATCGGGTAAACAAAGCCGCACCCCTTTATAGAGGCTCCATTCCCATACTGACCTATGTATGTGTGCAGCTGGAAAAGATCCTCACGCTTGACCCCGAATTGTGGATCAAAGGCTTTATACTTCACATCAAAGACGTAAAGGCCACCATCACTCTCAAAGACAAGGTCCGGTTCAAGTTTACGCATATAGCTACCGAGAGCACCGGCCGGTATTTCATAGCGTTGCTCGAACTTGCTAAGCATCCGAACACCATCTCGCTTGATGAGCTTCCGGATAAAATACTCGAAAAGCATCGATATATCGAAAAAAAATGCGCTCGAATCATGCTGTGAGTCAAAATCAGAGCCCTGCTGGCTAATGACTTGCTTTGATAGATCTATCAGTACGTTATAGTCGTTGTAGAAAGGATTGGTGAAATACGGCGTTCTCAAAATTTCCTGACGGGATCTTTTCACACCTTGATTAGCGGTAAGAAACGCATTGTAGACATTCCTTGTGCGTTGGCAAAAAGAGTAGTGCTCAACCGCCTCATAGGCTTTGATGAAAAGTGAGGTCGCAGGGCTGTCGTAACTGTGTTCACGGTAGGAGCACAGATATTTGCCGGAGGTTTTGTTCCGGAAGTAGTCAACCGCATTGATTGTTCCGCGAACGCGGGAAATCCGATCATTCTTTGTGATGTAGGTCTTGGGCAGCCCCAGCCGGTAAGCCCGCTTGAACTTGATATTCCAAAGATATGCAAGGAGCCACTCGTAACCATCGGCGTGACTTTCACCGCCAATATTTTCCAGTTCAAGAAACCCGTCGGCATCGGCAATGATGTATTGAAGGAAAGCATCACCAAAACGTGAGCTGATCTTCAGGGAATAATCCCCACGTTTGACAAACCCAATCAGATTGCCTGTGTTGAGATTGAAATTTCTAGCATCCGTACCGGTTACACCGATAAAGCCGCCGTCGGTATTGTGTTCGTAATCTTCATCATTGAATAGGATTAGTGCATCGGCAATATTGTCATTCAGCGTTTTTTCGACATCACGAGAAACCGAATTCAAAAAATGCCAGATCTCATTTTCAAAATGCTCAGGCCTCGTCCGACGTCCCGGAGCTTCATCAAATACGAGAGTTCCAGAGGGAAGCCTGCTGTTCCTTACTATTGAACCATCAAAAACGTAGTTCTGATTGTCTAATAGGCCAATGAAGTCTTCTTCACCTTCTTTGTGCCCCTTGATGAAATGAAAAAGGCGCATCCTACCTAACTCCAAAAGCCTTTTCGAAGGTTCCGGCTTGTTCCTGTGATCCGATAAGCTCAGCTTCCTTGCCGGTTCCGCGCAGGTACTCCTGCAGTAAAGGCCGGATGCAATCATCCCAGACACGCTCTCTTACTTCCGCAACCGTAAGGCTGGTGGCATATTTCAAGTTCATCAAATAGGCATGACCGATTTGGTAATCATGGCCAAGTAATGGCTGGTCTACAATTTGAGAGTTAAGATTTCCTAAGTTATCAGCAAGGGAGGTCCAATGCTTGTATTTTCCTTCATCAGCAGATGCTAAATGGTATCTTAGCAACCCCATATCAGGTTTTACTTCTTCCCAGCGGAATCTGCGTCGGAGAGCGAAATCAAAGCTTTCTACACTGCGGTCTATGGTGTTCATCGTTCCGATCAGATAGATGTTTGTCGGGATGAAAAACAGGTATCCTTGATCGGTCTGAAGCATGCCGGTGTGTTCGTTATTCAGGTTGGCATATTGGGTTTTGACGCTGCCTTTAATGCCTCGATATTCTAAACAATACATCAGCTCGCCAAAAACCCGAGACAACTCAGCCCGGTTCACTTCATCGATTATAAAGAAGAATGGAGGCACAGCATCGGATACCAGCTTGGATGAGTCTGGTATTTCGAAGATGTACTGCCAATGATCACCTGATAATTTTTCTCTATGGGGACGAAGCTCATCGATCGTAATTGATTCCCAGTCCCGATCGAGACCAAGACCGCAAACATCAATTTCCCACTTACCGGCTGTTCGGCAAAACTCCTTGAAAACACCATTCTGCAAAGTCAGTTGCGCAGTTCCATTACCATCCAAAACCGGGCGTAAGCCCTCCATGAAATCCTCATAGCTGAAAGACGGATGAAATTGCACCAGCTCAATCTGGCTTGCATGTGTGAGAGCGCTGTTTGGAGCAAATTCCTCTTTCCAGATATCAAACAACAGAGAGGTCTGCTGGCGAGCTTGGTATGTTTTCCCTGTTCCGGGAGCGCCGTATTTAACGATCTGCTTTTTCAGGCTGAATGGATTGGACAGATTCTCGTAGAGCACCCAAACAAACTGACTCAGATAAAACTCGTCCGTTTTATTGTCCCGAAGCTCATCGCTGAACTCATCTTTGATGATCTTCAGCAGGAAAATGTTTTTTGAATACCAATCTTGATCCTCTTCGGCCGGATATGCCGGGATAATTCCTTCACGAATAAGCCAGCTGAAGACCTGATTAAACTTACCGGAATCAACAGTAGTGGAGACTTCGAGCGTGCAGGCTGCCGCCACACGATTGACAAGAACCGGATTGTTGGACTTGCCTTGGGCCGACCACGCATCGTCAAATTTCTGGAAGTTCTCTTTGTTGGGGGTCAGGATGAATTCTTCCAGCGCAGATATGAAATCCTTGTTTTTGATGAAAGCCTGAAAGTTTTCGTTGCTTAAAACAGACTGGCCGCGAGAAGCGATCCCGTTGCTTTTTTCATAGAGGAGCTGCTTCAGGAAAGCCTCATCAGTTTGAGATAAGCCTTCTCCTGATTTGATACGTTCACGGATCTGCCCGACCTGACCGTAAAACTCACGATAGGCATCATGCCAGCCTTTGACTTCATGTTTCCGGTTTTCAATCAGGTATTTGTAAAGATTCTTCAGTCTGCTTTTCATTTCAGCCCCTTGTTTTCTAAATCGTTCTCTTGTTCAGCAATCGGCAGTTCCTCCAGCTCGAAAAGGTCGTGTGACATGCGGCGGACACCTATGTTGTATTCCATCATTATCTCTCCCTGTTATTCACTTTTAACCGAGGCTCTTGCAAAACCCCCCGCGACGCTGCGCCTGACGGCTTGCCTCGCGGGGCGTCCGGCAGGCTGAAATATCCAGCCGCCCACCGCGGGCGAGCCCGACGCTCCAGCC
>JAGPFK010000195.1 GCA_018056585.1 Clostridia bacterium
CAAATGTGCTGCTCTTGTTATTATCGATCAACCGTTCAGAATCAAATCACACTGCTCGGCAATCTGCAGGGCGGAAAAATAGCAATCTTCAAGAGGAATCCATTCTTTAACGAAACGCTGGTACAAAGCAGAACCGCTCCGCTCCAGAATGCGCTGTAATTGACGATCGCGATCCGTCTGGAGCATGACTTTAAGATCATAAGATTGGATCAGCGAAGGATGAAGACAATAAACGCCTTCGACCAGGTTGAAACGGGCCGGATGAACAAGAATAGGCCGGCTCAATGTTTGATTTTTACAATCATATGTCCTGTAAAAAAAAGGCTTGCGGCTCGTTACGCCTAAAATGACTTCATCAAAAAAACGTTCATAATTGACATTCCCGCCTGGTTCCTGTAACCGCTCCAAAGTCCGTTGGTGAGGCTCCAGGAAAAAATCGTCCATATGAAAGAGATTGCCGCCGTAAACTTCATGTACAAGCTTGGCCAACGTGCTCTTTCCTGCGCCGCTGTTACCATCGATAGCGACAAAGAGATATTCTTTTTCTTCGAGCTTTTGATCAATTGCCGCGAACAGGGGCTGAAATAGCGCGTAGGCTGCCCGGACAACCCGATAAGCGGGGCGGTAGGCTTTGCGATAAATATCGCTGTGATGCACAGCTGGACAACCTTTTTTCCGATAAGCCTGAAGCCAATGACTCCAATCTTCGTAACGGATTGGACTTGCCAGAGGAATTCCTTCTTTCATCATCTGATCCAGCACAGACAAATGCCGCGAAAATATGGATGGTGACCCCTCATGCCCGTTGGCTGTTGCTATAAAAAAGCGGCAAACGGTTTCAAGCGATAAGCCGCTTTGTGAAACAGCCATCAGGTTGAGCCGGCAAAGCCCATTGCCAATAGGTTCAAATCGGTCAACCGGCCTGAGTTCTTTTTGCGACTCAATCTCCAGCTGGAGCCTTTGTCTGACTTCCTGCTCATCCTGTATCAGGTGGCCACCTGCCCAGGCCGCTTGAAAAGCCAGTTTGACCAGATCTTCAATCTGCATCAGCGGGTAATGCTCACAGTGCCAGTAAAGGCTGTCCTGAAAAGATAAATCAATCGGCATAAGGCATCAGGCCGGCCCTTTCCAGGGCCAAAACAATCAAAGGGATCAAGATGATCTGGATGGCCATGCCGGGTAAGGCGTTTATAAAGGCACCGGTTATAAAGAGCTGGAATGTAAAGGATTCGCCGCTCAGCCCAATGAGGATATAACTGGCCAGGCCCCAGATCAGGCGCCCGATAAGCATGGACAACAGCAATGAAACATAGATAAAAGCTGGTTTTTTGGGGAATAATTTATAAAACAAGCCAGTCATGGCACCATAAGAAGCGAGCTCAAAAGCCATTGCGACCGCTGTTGGAAAAAGCGGCGGCATGCTGAAGAGTAAACTGCGCAGAACCGGTGTGATGAAACCGACTATAAGGCCGAATGGCCATCCGCATGAAAAGCCGCACAGCAGGACCGGGATATGCATAGGCAAAAGCGCGCTGCCTACCTGCGGGATCTGTCCGGTCAAAAAAGGAAGCACAATTCCCAGGGCAATGAAGAGACCGGATAAAACTATTTTCATCAAAGATTGATGATGAGTTGCTTTTAAAGACATAAGGACCCTCCTCTTAAGAGATCTGATCGAGGTCCCTTCAGGGTTCCATACTGCCCATCTTCTGATTGGCTGCTCAATAAACGAATGAGTAACGGATTGGTTTGTTCTCAAACCACTTTAAAACGGCTTCTGCCGACAAGCTTTTTTTAACACAGACAAGCTTGCACGTCAAGTTCACACTTTTTATCCATTGAGCTCGGAAAACAAATCTGCTACAATTGATGCGATAAAGCGATGAATGAGAGAGTAGACAAGGCTGGCTATCTCAGAGAAGGCCCAATGAGGTGCGAGGGCTCGATTGCTGTTTTGTTGAAGTTCACTCGGGAGCTGCGCAGGTGAAAAGTAGTCTGCGACGGGACAGACCGTTATATCAAAAGAGTGGTGAAAGAATGCTTTCGCAAAATGGGTGGTACCGCGATTATTCGTCCCATGTTTTAAGAACTGGGGCGGTTTTTTATATGGAGGTAGCAAGATGAAGGAACATTTAAACGCGTTGCGTCAGCAAGGATTAGCTGAAATAAAAGCGGCTTCTTCGCCTGATGAGCTGGAATCAGTCAGGCTGAAATATTTGGGAAAGAAAGGCGCTTTGACATCCATTTTGAAATCATTGGGCAGCCTGCCCCAGGAAGAACGAAAAGCTGTGGGAATGCTGGCTAATGAAATTAAGGATGAGCTGATGAATGCACTGGCTGCCTGTGAAGCAGCCATGATTGAAGACACATCGGTTATATCAGGTGATTTTGATCTAACCGTTCCCGGCATTCAACCCTCAACAGGCCGGCTTCATCCCATCACACAGATGTGCTACGACTTAAATGATGCATTTCATTCCCTTGGATTTGAAGTTTATGCGGAAAATGAGATTACAAGCGAGCGGTATGCCTTCGATCATTTAAATTTTCCGCCTGCCCACCCGGCTCGTGAATCCATGGATACCTATTGGATCAAGGGCTATGAACACGAAAGCGGCGCGAAACGGCTTTGCTTGAGACCGCATCTGACGGGAGCCAGTGTGCGTTACTTAAAGCAGCATGGCGCGCCGGCCCGATTCGTTTACCCTGGGCGTGTCTATCGCAATGAAAGCACAGATGCACGTCATGAACGCGCTTTCTTCCAGTACGAGGCCCTGATTGTTGATAGGGATTTTGCTTTTGCATCCGGTCAGCTTTTAGTCAAAACGATTCTTGATAAAGTTTTTGGCAGAGATGTTGACATCAGGATGCGTGCCGGCTTCTTCCCCTTTGTTGAACCCGGTTTTGAGATTGATATGAAATGTCTTGTCTGCGGCGGACAAGGTTGTAAAGTCTGCAAGCAGGTCGGTTGGATAGAGGTGATGCCAGGTGGTACTCCGCATCCCAATGTTTTAAAAGCTGCTGGCCTCGATCCTCTGATCTGGTCTGGGTTTTACATTAACATTGGCCTGGATCGTCTCGTCATGATGCGCACGGGCGTCGACGATGTCCGTTTGTTTCACAGCGCAGATCTGCGTTTTCTCTGCCAATTCAGATAAGGGGGGCCATGTATGAAATTTTCTTTGAACTGGATTCGTGAATATGTAGATTTGCCCCGGGATCTGACTGTTGAACAATTGGGTCATGACTTAACCATGCGAACGGTTGAAGTTGAAGCCGTCTTGAACCTTGCAGAAGGTTTGGAGAAAGTTGTGATCGGTCGGATAGCTGCCGTTTTGCCTCATCCCAATGCTGATAAATTGAAAATCTGTCAGGTCGATGTCGGGCAAAATGAACCGCTGACGATTGTCTGTGGGGGATCGAATCTTTATGAAAATCAGCTTGTTGCTGTGGCGTTGCCAGAGGCGCGGGTGAACTGGCATGGAGCCGGCGAGCCGGTTGAAATCAAGGTCACCAAACTGCGTGGCGTTCAGAGTTTTGGCATGATTTGCGCAGCAGAAGAAATTGGCCTTCATGAGTTATTTCTACCGAAGAATGAGCATGAGATCCTTGATTTAACTGATTTTACAGCAAAGCCAGGCGATCCTGTTGCTGACATATTGTCGCTCAATGACGAGATCCTGGAAATCGATAACAAGTCTATGACAAACCGCCCTGACCTTTGGGGACACTACGGAATTGCCCGGGAACTGTCTGCTATTTATCACCAGCCGCTTCGGCCGCTGCCCGCCTTTAAGATCCCTTCGAATATCGGCTCATTTCCGGTCTTTATTGATGCCCCGAACCTTTGCAACCGCTATGCCGCCGTAGTCTATTCTAACCTTAAAACAGAACCATCACCCTATTGGCTGCAGCTGATGCTCTGGAAAGTCGGAATGCGCCCGATTAATAATCTTGTAGACATAACCAACTATGTCATGCTGGCAACCGGACAGCCGACACATGGATTCGATAAAGATCATGTTGACAGTGAGATCCGTGTCCGGACAGCTCGTCTCGGTGAAAAACTGGAAATGCTGGACGGTAAATTGCTGCATTTGAGTCCGGAAGATCTGATGATTTGCGATGCTAAAAAACCCATGTCTTTGGCAGGAATCATGGGCGGCAAATCCGATTCTATTTT
>JAGPFK010000196.1 GCA_018056585.1 Clostridia bacterium
CTGTTTTTTAGACGATCAGAACCGATGATTTGTTCAAAAGAAAAAGCCAGGCACTCAAATTTGTCTGGGCGGACCGGTTGTTTCGCCTAAGATCAGCTCAACCGGAAGCTTGATGTGCTGCGGCTCTCCCTCCGGATTCTCCATCAGGGTGGTTATAACGGTGGCGGCTTTTATGCCGATCTGATGGAAATGCTGGTTGATGGTGGTCATGCTGATGTTCTTTCGATCCAGCAGCTCGCTGTTGTCATAACCAACAAGAGATAAATCCTCAGGAATTTTAAGACCCATATCCCGAATCAACTGATAAAGAAACAGACTTTCATAATCATTTTCTGCCAGGATCGCTGTTGTATGGCTCCCGACTAATTGCTGGAGCCGATTGCGCAGCCAGGACCGGCCTTCTTCAGCATCACGGAAACGACGAAGAGAACGGAAATAATCATCAAAAATCAAATCCGGATCAACCATGATGCCATGGTCCAATAAAGCATGACAATAACCGCAAAAACGATCACGGACGGAGGTTCGCTCGCCAATCAGGCAGGAACTGACAAAGGCAACATGACGATGCCCCAGCAGAAGCAAGTGTTCGGTCGCAAGATAACCCCCTCTATAGTTATCGGACGTAATGGAACTGATCGGCAGGCCGTCATAGGTTTTATCAATGGTCACCAAAGGAATGCGATTTAATGCGATGGATGTTAAAATATCCGTACATTGTGTGGTGTAATCCGGATAATAGATGATGCCGCCGACGCCATCCTTAACAAGTTGATTCAGCAATGCGCGGTCGTCCAGCTCCCCTGTGCCATGAATGCTGAGGAAATAGCCGCGCGGATTTAAATAGTTCATGGCTCCTTTCACATAAGCCATGGCCCAGTTTTGAGAATTAAAGTTTGGGAAGACGATTGAAATAACTTTGTTGATCAATCCGGCGTGATTTTTTGCAAACGATGAAGCGACAAAACTGCCCTTGCCGCGCTGTCTTGTGATGTAGCCCTCTTTTTCCAGCTCCGTTAATGCTCGCTTGGACGTAATACGGCTGACGCCATATTGATTCGCCAGTTCCAACTCGGTCGGCAGCTGCTGACCGGGCAGCAAGACGCGCTTATCGATCTGGTCAGCCAGGGCTTCTTTGATTTGCTGATAAAGTGGTTTGGCTGCCACAGAACAAAACCTCCTACATGTTTCATCAAGCCAGAGCCACGCCTTGGCCGATGAATCAGATGACACGATTTAATCATTTAGCGCATTAAACTCCATTATAGATTTATAGGTTATGGATGGCAACCGTACTGAACGGACAAGAGGGAACGCGTGCGCATTCCCTCCTGCTCCAGCTTATTCGCTTTATGCTTTACTTTTTGCTTTTAAGAAATTCGTCAAACTGCTTCTGGCATTCATTCTGGATATCCCGAATGCCGGCGGCTTCCAGTTCGGTTATCATCTTCGGCACTTCTGTGGCCGGATCGAGGGTGCCGGTGGCCAAGCCGACCCAGTATTTATCTTTGACAACCTTGCAGGCTGCAATCTGAGTCTCAACGGGCGTAATGTCAAAAGAGAAACCAATTGATTTTGTGGCGACGGCATCTTTGTAACCATCAAAGATAACTTTCCACATGTTGGGATCGACTTTTACGCCTTCCGCGGCTTCAACGGTGCTCAGAGAATAGGATCCCTGGGAGAAAGGCCACGGGTTGTAATTGTCACGGCCCAGCGCCGTGCGTACAGCCAGTCCTTCTTCGTTCTTGTTCCAATGCTTGCCCTCAATGCCATAGCGCAAAATGTCACGGTATGTCTGATCGGTGTTGACCAGCTCCTGATACTTCAAAGAAAGGTCAACGTGATCCGTATTGGCGGAAATGGCATTCATGGCTCCGCGGATGGAAGCGGTTGACAGATAAGGGCCGCTGAATTTGGAAATGACCTGAACATAACCGTCGGCGCCGGTCCAGATCGCGTCGGCACCATAAAAACCCTGCCCGATTTTAACGGCAGAATAGGTGCCCACATCATCGACCGTTGCGGCGTCTTTATTGATGTAGCCCGCTTCAAACCATTTGTGCAGCGCAACCATACGGTCATACAAATCAGGTGTTTCAACCGTGATAACCACTTTGTCCTCATCGGGGGTGCCGACCGCGGAATAGGGGATACCAAGCATCGCGTCGCGGTTGATCATGTCAAAGTTGCAGTCAAGACCGCCCAATCCGCCTTTTGTCAACTTGAGCGGAAATTCGGCGTTTTCTGCTTCTTTCACACCGTCTTTCCAGGCTTTTTTTGCGGCCTCCAGGTAGGGCTCAATTTCAAAGAAATCCATTTTGTCCTTGACTTCCATCCCGAGGGTGTCCACGAACAGTACTTTGTCAAAGCGCCAGAAAACTTCAGCCGCATAGTCTTTCTTGACCGGAATGGCATAAATCTTTCCATTCACCTTGGCGCCTTCCCAGACAATTTCCGGCATGGTGGCATACAATTCCGGTGTGACTGTCTTGACTTTTTCTGTGATGTCGGCGAAATAACCAGCCTGCGCCTGAACAGCATAGTTGTTAAACCATTCACAGGTGAAGCACATATCGAATTTTTCACCGGTTGACAGGGCCAGCATCGTCTTCTCATTATCATAGTAGAGTGTTTTCATCTTCACGTTCAGCTTTTCAACGGAAATCTTGTTGAGTTCTTCTTCGACGATGGCCTGGTCGGGCGGAACTTTACCGGGGTTGCCCATAATCCAGATCAGCTCAACAGGTTCGCCTTTTTGTGTTTCTGTCGTCTTTTCCTGACAAGCAGCCAGGGTGGGCATAATCATGAGTAAAACAAGCAGCATAGTCAGAACAATTTTCTTCATAAGTAACCTCCTCGTTGTGTCTTCATGTTAGCCTTTAACGGCTCCGATGGTGAGTCCGGAAATGAAGTATTTCTGAAAAAACGGATAAGACAGGGCAATCGGCAGGACGACGACCATAACCAGGGCCATTCGGGTCGATTCTGCCGGAATCTTGGACGCTGACGCGTCCGGGCTGAGATACTGCGCATTGCGGGTCAGATACTCCATGTTTCGCTCAATGCTGATCAGAACGTACTGGAGCGGATACATATCCTGATGGTCACTTTGAATGTACAGCATGGCACTGAACCAGTCATTCCAGTAAGCAAAAGAGAGAAACAGTCCAATGGTTGCCAGCGCCGGCAGCGACAAAGGCAGCACGATCCTGAAAAAGATCATCAACTGCGGCGCTCCATCTATCTTGGCAGACTCGATCACAGAATCAGGAATGGTGGTCCGGAAAAAAGTGCGCAGGATGATGATGTAAAAAGATGAAACAGAAATAGGCAAGATCAATGCCCAATACGTATTCATCAGTTTGAGAAACTGCGTGTTGATCATATAGGAGGCGACCAGGCCACCGCTGAAAATCATCGGGATAAAGATAAAATAAGTGAAAAAACCGCGCAGCCGGAAAGTGGGCCGTGAAAGCACATAGCCCATTGTTGAATTCAGAAACAGGCCCAATGCTGATCCCACCACCGTGACGAAAATGGATACAAAGAAAGCATCGGCGATAGACCGGCGTTCCCGCCAAAGGTAGGCATACGATTCGGTGCTCCATTCAAGGGGGATGAACGAATAGCCGATCTTCTGAATGGAGTTGTTGGAGGAAAGCGAAATAATGGCGACAAAAACAACCGGGATGATGCACATCAGGGCCAGAACAATAAAGATAAAAGAGAAAATGATATTGACTGGCATGGAAACGCGGTTGAAACGGGTGATGGCATCGCCGTACTCTGAATCTTTTCTCATGCGATCCACCTCAGATCAAAACAGCGCGTTTTCCGGATCGAGCTTTCGCACGATCAGGTTGGCTGTCAGAATGGTAAACAGGCCGAAAACAGACTGCATCAATGCGGCCGCGGCTGAGAAACCGATGTTGTTCATGCTCATCAGGGCTTTGTATACATAAACATCAATGGTTTGCGTGACATTAACAAGCGGTCCTGAGTTACGCGGCACCTGATAGAAAAGGCCAAAGTCTGTGGAAAAGATCCGGCCGACGGCCAGAATGAACATGATCAGAATAATGGGCTTGAGCATGGGGAGGGTGATGTACTTCACCTGCTGCCATTTGGACCCTCCGTCGATGATGGCTGCTTCATAAAGGGAGCTGTCGATGCCGGAG
>JAGPFK010000197.1 GCA_018056585.1 Clostridia bacterium
GTAATAAACACAAATCATTGAAATCAAAGGTTTTTCGCCATTATCTCAATTATTGTACTTGCTAAATCCATATCATCTGTTGGATGCCATTCTGACATATGATATTTTAAATTCCCTTCCTTCATGGCTTCTATGAACTTGCTTTATCTTTAGCAATATTTCTTCATCTTTCATCTTCCGTTCAGCCAAAGATCACATTCAGGCGATATGATGGAAATAGACATGACAGGGGTTTAATCACAATAAAGCGAAAACAAAGAAAGGCTGATATGTATGAATAAAGTTTTAACAATCAAACGGATGGGGCTGATCATCGCCATTTTAATGATTCTCTCAGCCGCTTTCGGATTTGGAGGCGGTGTGATTGCTAATCATCTATCCAGCCAGGCACAAGCAGCGACAGTGACTGAAAATACAAGTTTGGATAACATGGTTGCTATATCCGAAAATCAAATTTCAGCGAATCTGACCGGGGTCGATTCTTCTTCAATAAATCTCAGTATAAGCGATTTAGCAGCTATCACCGCACCATCTGTTGTGGAGATAACGACAGAAGTGCTGGTAACAGGGAGTAGAATGCAGCAGTTCATTGCAGAAGGCGCTGGGAGCGGGGTTATTTTAACCAGTGACGGGTTGATTGTCACAAACAACCACGTTATTGAAGATGCAAAAACCATCACGGTTCGTCTTTCCTCCGGTGAATCTTTTTCCGCGGTAATAATTGGTACAGATGAACAAACCGATCTTGCTGTCATCAAAATCGAAGCAAGCAGCCTTACAGCTGCTGCGCTTGGTGATTCGGATTCACTCAAAGTGGGTGACCTGGCGGTCGCGATCGGCAATCCATTAGGAGAACTTGGCGGAACGGTGACGGACGGAATCATCAGCGCTCTGGATCGTGAGATTATCATCGACGGTGAATCCATGACGTTGCTTCAGACGAATGCAGCCATTAATCCGGGCAATTCAGGAGGCGGACTTTTTAATGCGCAGGGCAGGCTGATTGGTATTGTAAATGCCAAGTCATCCGGTGACGACATTGAAGGACTTGGCTTCGCCATACCCATTAACACGGCCAAGCCGGTGATAGAGGAACTGATCAATTATGGTTATGTTCGGGGACGGATTGACTTAGGTATGACGCTGTTTGAGATCAGCACGCAGTCTGAAGCTTCCTGGTACCGTGTTTCTGAAACAGGTGTTTATGTTCTGAATGTAGAAAATAACAGCAATGCTTTCAAAGCCGGCTTTGAAAGCGGTGACTGCATCAAAGCTATAGACAATAAAGAGGTAACCTCCATGGCTGAGCTGGAAAAGCTTCTGGACTCCTGCACAGTCGGGCAGTGTGTTGAATTTACAATCAGGCGCGGACGTCAGACAATGCAGTTGACTTTGACGCTATCTGAGAGTCAGCCTCCTTCTGCCTGATATCAGAGCAAGCTAAAATCAATGATTTGTAATAAAATAAAGGCAGATGAATGGGAGGGACTGCCATGCGGATTCTGATTGTCGATGATGAACAGAAAATCCGGCTGATGATTAGAAAATATGCCGAATTTGAAGGGTATGATGTGACAGAAGCCAGCGATGGAATGACAGCTGTAATGTTATGTCAGGAGCAGGATTTTGATGCGATCGTGATGGACATTATGATGCCTGAACTGGATGGTTTTTCAGCCAGCCGGGAAATTCTGAAAAGAAAGCAGATTCCTATCCTGATGCTCTCCGCTCGCGGTGAAGAATATGATAAGATTCATGGTTTCGAACTGGGTATTGACGATTATGTTGTCAAGCCTTTTTCACCAAAGGAATTAATGTTGCGCCTGAACGTTCTGATCACACGCAACCAAAAAAGTAATCAAATGCCGGAGCGTGAAGAAGTTTGCTTTGAGGGTTTAAAGGTGGACTTTACTGGCCGTATGGTTTTTGTGGATGGTCAGAAAATCGATCTTTCACCCAAGGAATATGACCTGCTCTTTTTCCTGGTTCGAAATCGAAACATCGCTCTTTCACGAGAACGGCTGTTATCCGAAGTTTGGGGCTATGATTTTTTTGGTGACGATCGAACGCTGGATACACACATCAAACTTCTGCGTAACAGCCTTGGTGTCTATCGTAAGTTTATCGTCACATTGAGAGGAGTCGGATATCGGTTTGAAGTTTAATAAACACCAGTTCAGTATCAAGTGGCATTTATTTCGCTCGTTTCTGATGTTTTCTGCCGCTTTGCTGGTGCTGCTTTGGCTGTTTCAAACGGTTTTTCTGGATGACTTTTACAAAGCAATCAAGCGGCACACCATTGAGAGCACAGCCCGAACGATTGCCGCCAATATTGATCATGAGGACTTGCCAACTCTTCTAGAGCGCCTATCACAAAACAATGATGTCTATATCCTGATACTTGACGAGAGTGGGAATAAACTATTTGAGGCGGCAAACACCCCCAATAACCTGATTGCCATGATGCCGCCCAGGCAGATTCTGGATTATATCCGTGCGGCTGACAATTCAGGCGATGGGGCCGTCCTGGACTTAATTGATATGCGTGGATTTCAAAATGACCGCTACCGACCGGATCAGTTCACCGGCCCTGTGCC
Source organism: Clostridia bacterium (assembly GCA_018056585.1). Taxonomy (GTDB): domain Bacteria; phylum Bacillota; class Clostridia; order Saccharofermentanales; family UBA5734; genus JAAYBY01. The sequence continues at coordinate 2,598 of JAGPFK010000197.1, forward strand.
CGGAAAAGATGAGGGGTTGGGAGAAATGATAATTTACGGCCAGGTTGTGACAAAAAGCGACAAAAGCAAACAATATATTCTGCTCAACGCCGTTCTGACGCCCGTTTTCAGCACCGTCCGCACATTGCAATCCCAGCTCTTGATGATAACGATTATTCTGATCATCCTGTCACTCGGGCTGGCATTGATCCTTTCACGGCGTATCGCGCAGCCAATTGTAGGCATTAACAACCAGTCCAGAAATTTGGCCGAAGGCCGCTATGACATTCCTTTCAAGGCGTCTGGATACAGCGAAATCGTTGAACTTGCAGACACACTCAATCACGCTGCGGTTGAATTAAGTAAAGTTGAAAGCCTGCGCAGGGAGTTGATTGCGAATGTCTCTCATGACTTGCGCACGCCCTTAACCATGATCATCGGCTATGCTGAGGTCATGCGTGATTTACCCGGAGAGAACAATCCTTTTAACGTTCAGGTGATCATAGATGAAGCCAGTCGGCTGACTGGCCTTGTCAATGATTTGCTTGATATTTCAAAGCTTCAGTCGGGCAATCAAAAACTCAATTTAAAAACGTATAACCTGACAGAGTCTATTCGAACCATCCTTTTGCGGTACAATAAGCTGGTTGATCAGGAGGGTTACAATCTCGTTTTTGAAACAGATGGAGATGTTGTGGTACAAGCGGATGAACGCCGGATTGAACAGGTGATTTACAATCTCGTCAACAACGCGATCAACTACACCGGAGCAGATAAAAAAGTTACGGTACGACAAATCACATCCAAGCAAACAGTACGCATCGAAGTCGCCGACAGCGGCGATGGCATTCCGGCAGAACAGCTGCCCTATATCTGGGATCGTTATTATAAGGGCGAAAATCATCGAAGGGCTGTCATTGGGACCGGTCTTGGACTGTCCATTGTTAAGAATGCGCTTGAACTGCATCATTCAGAATATGGCGTCTGGAGTGAACCTGGAATGGGTTCTGTTTTTTGGTTTGAATTGCCCCTGGCGGCGAAATCAGATCAGACAGTCCAAAGTAAATGTTCTGATCACAACTGACACACTCTTTCGTATCCTGACTGAGAAGGTCTCCGGAGCCTGATTCGAAATTTTGCTTCATGGATCCAGGGCGTGATTTCTTTTATGATGTCCCCTGATATCGGAAAGCATTCAAGAAAGTCTATCCGCCTCTTTTAAAGCTCATCTAAACCGTCTTTGCCACATAGGTTCCGAAAACTCCATTGTGTTCTGACACATCCCTACGTGGCAGGTATAACAAGCAGTAAAAGTGATAACCACCTTCTTTTGCGAGAAAGCGCTTCTATCTCTTCTGCTGATACACAGCGGCTAATATGCAAGGTGTTCTCCTCGATACCGACCAGTTCATGAATAGGATGCGCATTGGGTTTATTGACATACTCCCCCAAATGAATTTGTGGGATTCTGGTTCATCAAAAGATGCCCGGATGGGTCTTACGTCTTTAAAGAATAAAGTCACTCCAGTCTGAATCCTTTCTCAGTAAAAATCTTAATACAAGCTTGGACCACCTCTGTGT
>JAGPFK010000198.1 GCA_018056585.1 Clostridia bacterium
GACCCAGCAGCCAGCAGATCTGCAGCCATCCGGTATGCGCATCAACAAGTATCTGGCCAGCAGCGGTTTTTGCAGCCGGCGCGAGGCAGACCGTTTGATTGCCGGAGGCGCTGTGACCATAGATGGCGCTGAAGCTAAGGTGGGCGCGCGGGTTCAAGAAGGTCAGATTGTTTGCGTGAACGGTCAACCCATCACGCAAAATCAAGAGCTCTTGTACATTGCTTTCTATAAACCACGGGGCATCATTTGTACCACCGATTTGCGCTGGCAGAACAACATCATCGATTACCTTTCGTTTGATCAGCGCATTTTCCCTGTCGGCCGGCTTGATAAAGATTCAGAAGGGCTGATTTTTCTGACAAATGATGGCCAGATCGTCAATAAAATTTTAAAATCACGTAATTTTCATGAAAAAGAATATCGCGTAACGGTCGACAAACCCATAACAGATGAATTTTTAAACCGGATGTCTCAGGGTGTTCCGATTCTAAACACCATAACGCGGCCATGTCAGATCTGGGCAGAAAGCCAATTTGTCTTTCGCATTATCCTGACACAGGGCCTCAACCGTCAGATCAGGCGAATGTGTGAAACCTGCGGTTATTCCGTTCGAAAACTGGTCCGCATACGGATCATGCATATCACATTGGATCAACTGAAACCCGGACAATGGCGTCCTTTTACAGATGAAGAATGTGCAAAATTAAAATATTTGATTGAAGATTCAGATGATTAATCAATAGCTATATCTGGATGCCAAGGTCACCGTCGGCTCGTGTGATGATTTCACCAACATGATTGAGGATATATCGAGGCCGATAAGGGAAGTCATGTAAATTCTTAAGATTGGTCACGCCGGACAGGACAAGGACTGTATCTATTTCCGATTCAATCCCCGCTACAATATCAGTATCCATCCGGTCTCCAATGATGACCGTTTCCTCCCTGCTGGTGCCCAGAAGCTTCATGCCCGTTCGCATCATCAGTGGATTGGGCTTGCCTATGAAATAAGCCGTTTTGCCGGTCACCAGCTCGATAGGCGCCACAAGAGCTTTGCAGGCTGGCGAAACACCATGTTCATATGGACCGCTGATATCCGGGTTTGTTCCGATCAGTTTTGCGCCGTTCAAGACCAGATTGACTGCTTTCTGAATAGCGTCGAAAGCATAGTTGTTGGTTTCGCCAACAATAACATATTCCGGATCTATATCACTAAACGTAACGCCAACTTCATATAAGGCATTCAAAAGGCCGGACTGCCCAATCACATAGGCTGTACAGAAAGGTGACTGAGAGGCAATAAAATCTGCTGTAGCCAGGGCACTGGTATAAAAATGCTCTTCCCCAACATCCAGTCCCATATTGAGCAGCCGCAACCGTAATTCACGAGGTGACCGCTCGCTGCTGTTGGTCAGAAAAAGGAAACGCTTGCCCTCATTCTGCAGCCAAAAGACAAATTCTTTTACACCCGGTAGAATTTGGCTTCCATGATAAATAACACCATCCATGTCGCAGATAAAACCGATCTTTTTCCGAATATAATCCATATGACCCGACCCTTTCTGATTTCTGACTGGTAAATCCATCTCGATCAAACATTCGGTTCCTCCAGTGCCTCTCGTAAAATAGACAGAACCTGGCCTTTGTTAACCGGTCCTTCATGAACTTTACGATCCCCGATATAAAAGGTAGGAACATAGAAATAATCATGCTGCATGGCTAATTCCCGGTCTTTTTTTTCATCAACGATACGGATGGGCACGGCCTTTAAACAGTCCTGTTCGGAGCGAACTGATTCGATTAATTTCAGCGCATGACGACAGTAAATGCAGTATGGAAGAATAAATAGAGTCACTTGCTGCATCAGCCTGCCTCCTTTACCACTTTATTTTGGCTTTCCCGCCTGATCAAGTCCTGTTTTCTCAAATTTTTGTACCAAATCATAGCCTGGTCGGCATCAGTTTGTGTACAGATATCTGGACCATATCGAGCTGCTTCATACAAACTTGTAAACAAAACAAGTTCCGGGTAGCGCTCGGTGTCAAACGCTTCAGCGATCTGACGGGGTGTTAAGCTGGCTTTTACGGTCAATCCACGCTTCATTTGACTTTCAATCAGACGAAAATAACAACGTCTGATCTTTTGTGCTGGTGTCCTGGTCAGGGGCAAATTGAGACGCTGCCGAACGCGGTGAAGATGCTTTTTTCTTTGATCTGATAAAGATGGCAACAGCGACTCCGCCTCATCAGAATCCAGTTGCGGCACAGCATAAAAGCGTTTATAAAGAGCATACAGAATATAACCGACCAACGCCAATATAATCAAGACGGAAACAATAATCATAACATAATAAAATATTTGTTGAAGAATCAGAAGCCAGCGCGCTGTTTCAGACGGTTCAAGCGGAAAAGACGGCTCCTGTTCGCCGGGAGGCGGGATCTGCTCTGGCAAGGGTGCTGATCTACTCAGCCAGCGCGAGATCAGCTGGATCACCCAACGCAGGAAAGCAAGCATAACAGAGCCAATAAAAGGTAAAAGATCATGCAAGTGCAAAAGAGGTGAAATCAAAAGCAAAACAAGCGTAAACACGCAATAGCCGATCAATAGGAGGCGATTAAAACGAACAATCCGATCGACTGGTTGAGTGGGCATATGAAAGAACCGTTCCAGCTGACTATATAAAGAAAGTCGGTGCCAACGGTACAACGCCAGCATCAGGTAAAGAATCGCCACATAAAAATAGGCCTGGCTGAGCTTGGTAAGATTAAGCTTTATCGCAACCAGATTAATGGCTAAAAAATACAGAACAGTCAGAGACTGCTGAATGGGATCGCTTAATGGTTTTTCTTCATTCTGTTTCAGGCGCTGATAAAATGAGCGGCAAAAAAGGAAAATAAGGACAGGCAATGCGATCACACGCGGCCAGATTGTAACATACAAAGGGGGCAGAATTGGAAGAAGCAAGGGTAAGGCAATGATGATTACACCTAAAAGCAAAAATTGCCAGATGTAATCACAGATGCTCCGAATCCAGGCATTCGCAATGAGGGCAAAAACAAAGAGGCCATACAGCAGGAAGCGATGTTCCGGGGCCAGGTACTCAACCGGAATTGCAACCGTCGCAAAAATAACCAGGCTTTGCATGATTTCCGTCAGCAAGGTGTGCACATCATAAAAAGAAGTCGCCGGCCGATATGTGGGTTCAGCGGGCATGTCGCTTCACCTCCCAACAGAATAATGGATGCCTTGTACCTGGTAATCGATCCTTACGATCGGCATAACGCGGCAAAATCCAAAGACCTTCATGCCCTCTTCCCAGGCAAGCATCCCATGCCCTGCATGTTCGCTCATCACAATTCAAAGAGATCATCAGGAGGATTGGATTCTGTCCGGTTTCAAAGATCCGTTGTTCTATCATCTCCGAAAAAAGGGCAGGTTTTTGACTCAAGTCTACACGCCCCAATTGTTCATTGACTTGTTGTACATGCTGAATCGACTGACCCGGTGCCATATCTATGGTTTCTTTCGTGATGATATCACGGGCATTACTGATCAGACCACAGGAAACCCTGTCGTGTACCAGGTATTCGCATAAAGAGGCGGCAATGCGAATGCCTTCTTCAATGAGTTCTTCCTCATAGAAGGCACCATCCGGTTCAACATTCAATAGAATATAGACTTCACGCGAAGCCGTATACTCATAGACATTCACCTTGAGTGTCCCTGTCCGGGCTGTTGCCAGCCAGTTGATCGACCGCATCGAATCAAAGCTTTGGTACTCCCGAATGCCACGAAATTCAAACGGATCCGGCAAAACAGCCGTCCTTGACAAGATCTCCCCCATCATCTGGCTGTATGGAATGCTTAAATCTTCCTTTGGAATCAGGCGCGGACAAACGGTGATTACAGAATGGCTGATGGCATGATCAACCAGTTTTTTAGTCAACAGCAAATCACTGCTGACCAAATCAATACTTTTGATGGTGTAATAACCACGTTTCTTAAGATAAACCGGCAAAGTCCGGCTGATTCGCTGATACATGCCGATTGAAAACAGATCCTCACGATAGTAATCGTCTGTAATCGTCGCATGCAGCTTATCTGTGAAAATCAAATTTCGAGACACTTGAAATTTGACTGTAAGCCAGGGTAAGGG
>JAGPFK010000199.1 GCA_018056585.1 Clostridia bacterium
TAAAATAGACGCCGAAGCGGCTCGTCAATGGCTTGAAAAGGGAGCCCAGCCGACAGACACGGTCCGTGCTTTGCTGAAGAAAGCAGGCGTGATCGAATGAACAGGGAAGACCAGGACATGAAAGATTTGCTCTATACGATTGTCGAGCCGTTGGTCAGTCATCCACAAGCGATCGTCATTAATCAAATCAACCAGGGCAATACAGTTATTCTTGAACTGAAGGTGGATCCGTCTGATGTTGGTAAAGTCATCGGCCGGCAAGGACGAAGAGCCAAAGCGATTCGCTCTGTGATGAAAGCTCGTGCAACGTTGCAGGGCTGTCGTGTCATTGTCAACATCGCCTGAATGTTATGCAGAACAACGAAAATGGTTTAAGAAAATATCTGATTGTGGGTCAGATCACGGCGCCTCATGGGATTGACGGCGCCGTCAGGATAAAGTCAATGACAGATGACCCGGAACGATTTTGCAAATTGAAAAATTGTTTTCTTCTCAATCAGGAAGAACAGGTCGTTAAGGTTGTTATGATTCAATCTGCTTCGTTTCAAAAAAATCGGATTTTGGTTCATCTTGCCGGCTGTGAAAGCCGCGCAAAAGCTGAATCGTTGAAAGACCATTATCTTGCTGTTTCACGCGATCAGGCTATTCCATTACCGCCGGATTGTTGGTTTATCTGTGATCTGATCGGCTGTGCTGTTTTTGATGAGCAGGACGGCTATCTGGGAAAGGTCAGCGAGATCCTGCAATCTCCGGCCCAGGATGTTTATGTTGTCGCCAAAGAAGGAGAGCCAGACCTGCTTTTTCCCTCTCTTAAATCCATTCTGCGTCAGGTTGACCTGAAAGCACGGCGAATCGATGTCCGACTGCCAGACGGCTTGTTTGAGATTTACAGGGAAAGGCGTGATTGATCTGAAATTTTCTGTTTTGACTCTTTTCCCGGACATCATTGAGGCTTTCATGAGCAGCAGTGTGATCGGCAGAGCCAGATCATCCGGCCTTTTTGAGTTAAAGACCGTTCAAATTCGCGATTTTGCAATAAATCGCTATGGTCAGGTCGATGATCGTTGCTACGGAGGCGGAGCCGGCATGCTGCTGATGGCAGAACCGGTCTATCAAGCCTTTCAAAGCGCGATCAAAGAGAATAAAGAAAAGAAGACCCGGACGATTTACTTGTCTCCGCGCGGCGCCTTGTTCAGCCAACAAAAAGCGCAACAGCTGGTCTCAGAATATGAACATATGATTTTTATTTGCGGTCATTATGAAGGGGTCGACCAGCGCGTCATCGATGAAATTGTGGATGAAGAATTATCAATCGGCGATTATGTGCTGACTGGCGGCGAATTGGCAGTCTGCGTTGTGATGGATGCGATGCTACGTCTGGTTCCGGGTGTTTTACCGGAAGAAGAAGCTTTTATGGATGAATCACATATGAAAGGTTTGTTGGAATATCCACAATATACCCGTCCGGCTGTCTGGAGGGGAAAAGCTGTTCCAGGCGTTTTACTGTCTGGTCATGAGGCAAAGGTCAAAGCCTGGCAGAAAGCTCAGTCCATCCTGACAACCATGCAAAGAAGACCGGATTTGATGCAAAAAATAAAACTCAGTTCGGAAGAATGGCTCGATGTCGTTGAGCAGGCAGAAAAATGGCAGGAAGAAATATGAAATCTCCGGCTTATCTCTTGCACCCCGATCATTCATCTGTTATAATCAACAAGCTAATTTCGGATGGTCCGCTGCTATTTTTTTGCATGAACATCCAGGCGAATGGAGGAACAAATGATGAATTTAATCCAGGCCGTTGAAAATGAACAGCTGCGGAATACGTATCCTGATGCCGGCATTGGCGATTTGGTCCGCGTACACCTCAAAATCAAAGAAGGCAATCGTGAGCGAATCCAGGTTTTTGAGGGAACGGTTATCGCTCGTAAAGGCGGCGGTTTATCAGAGACCATAACGGTCAGGCGTGTTTCTTACGGCGTAGGTGTCGAGCGGATTTTACCGGTTCATTCACCCAAGATTGAAAAGATTGAAGTGGTGCGCAAAGGTCATGTCCGGCGTGCCAAGCTCTACTACCTCCGGGATCGGGTGGGTAAAAAAGCAAAGGTCCGCGAAAAACTGGTTACAAAATCAAACTGAATCAACGGGGGACCTGAAAGGGTCCCTTTCTTGTTTTTTGCATTTTGGGAGAATTGATATGACTGTTCAGTGGTATCCAGGACATATGGCCCAGGCTTTATGTGAAATGAAGGATAAACTCCGCCTGGTTGATTTGATCATCGAGGTCTGTGATGCCCGCATTCCAAAGTCCAGCAGAAATCCTGAATTGATCACCCTGATTCAAAAAAAACCCTATATCCTTGTGCTCAATAAGGCGGATCTGGCTGACCCTGCCGTCACACGTCAATGGCTGAATGCGTTTCAAAAACGTTCGGTCATCGCGATTTCTTGTAACAGTAATCGTCAGCAAGGAGTGGGGCAACTGCAAAAAGCTGCCGGGGAATGCTGCCGGGATGTGGTTTCTCGCGAACGGGAAAGAGGCCGGACTTTCCGACCGATCCGTGCGATGGTTGTCGGCATACCCAACACCGGGAAGTCTACCCTGATTAATGCTTTGAGTGGCCGCAAATCGGCCAGGACGTCAAATGAGCCCGGCGTCACCCGGCAACTGGGCTGGATCCGTGCCGGCCAGCTGGAGCTTCTTGATTCTCCCGGTGTTCTCTGGCCAAAGATAGAGAACCAGACACAACAACTATACCTTGCCGCCACCGGTGCGATTCGCGATGATCTTTTGCCAATTTCACAAATTGCAATGGACACCTTCATGATACTCATCCGTCAATATCCTGAACGGATGCAGCAGCGCTACCAGATCGAGCCGGCTGATGCGGAAAACGTCGAGCCGGAAATCTTATTCGAACAAGCCGCTTTAAGGCGTGGTTGTCTGCTCAGTGGCAACCGTCCAGATATCACGCGGTTTGCCGGCTTGTTCCTGGACGACTTTCGTTCCGGTCGGATCGGCCGGATCAGCCTTGAAAGGCCGTCTTTTGATGGATCTGACCATGACCAGAGCAAGTGATGAGATCAGGCAATATGAAATAATGCTTTCTTTTGAGCGACGAGCCTGGCTGGCCGGCTATCTGCGCGTAGCGGGCGTTGATGAAGCCGGACGGGGTCCGTTGGCTGGACCTGTTGCCGCGGCTGCCTGTCTTCTGGATCCCGGAAAACCCATTTACGGACTCAATGATTCAAAGAAACTATCCCCGTCAAAAAGAGAAGCATTATATCAGGACATTCTTGAAAAAGCCCTGTGCTGGCAAGTTGCTTTTGTTGATGCAGATCAAATTGACGAACAGAATATCCTTCAGGCCACCTGTCAGGCGATGTGTTTGGCTGTTTCTGGCCTTGAACTGCAGCCGGATTTGCTTCTTGTTGACGCTGTTACGCCAGATGTCGCTATACCTGTCTGGCCGATTATCCATGGCGACGCGTTGTCTGTTTCCATTGCCGCCGCCTCTATTCTGGCCAAAGTTTCCCGGGATCGATTGATGGAAGCTTACGATGCAAGCTACCCGGCCTATGGATTTGCCCAACACAAAGGATACGGGACCAAAGCCCATTATGCCGCACTTCTTGAATATGGACCCTGTCCCATTCATCGCCTCTCTTTTTTAAAAAATCTCGACCAGCATAAAGAAAGATGAGCCATCTTGTTTCACGCGGTTGATCTGATGCATGAATGAAATTGATATCTTGCAGCCTGTCTTCTTATACAATGAATCGACACACAGACACTTCAGCGTTTGTGTGATTCATCTAACTTGATTTGTCAAGATCATTGCCACTTGTTGCCTGATCATGACTATACTATAATGGCGTCATGTTCTGATTTAATAAGCAAAATATGCAAGGGGGTCTATTCATGCCGTCATATTCATCCTGGTCGCTCGCGCACATCAACTCTGAAATAAGTCAATTGGAAAAACAGATGCGGGATTTTGAAAAGCGCCATCTCAAACTTAACATGACGCGCGGAAAACCCTGCCCTGACCAGCTCAACTTATCGGCTGGACTGGCTGATTGCCTTGGACCATCGGATTACTATGCTGAAGACGGTACAGATTGCCGG
>JAGPFK010000200.1 GCA_018056585.1 Clostridia bacterium
AAACCCGCTCTTTCAGCAAAGTGAAGACGGACAGTTTATTTATTTTCTTTCAGGCTGTGCGCCGCAGGTTCATGTTTATCGTATTGACCTTTCTGACCCCTCTTCTGTTGAACCGGTGACAACAGGCCCTTATTCGGTGCATGCCTTTTGCCGGCCGATCGGGTCGTTGCTGCTCATGACGAAGGGTGACCTGCTTACACCGGCCGAGCTCTATGTTAATCAGACGCGCCTTTCATTTTGCAATCTTTTCCTCACTGAGATCAATCTGTCAGAGCCGGAGGAACGATGGGTCCCTTCAACAGACGGAAAAGTTTTCATACATGGTTATGTTGTTAAACCACCCGATCTTGAGCCCGGTTGGCGCTGCCCGGCCGTTTTATATATTCATGGCGGGCCGCAGGCCTTCTATACCCATGATTTTTGGTTTGAAGCGCAGCTGCTGGCGGCGCGTGGATTGAGCGTTGTCTACTGTGACCCCAGAGGAAGTTCAGGCTATGGCGCATCTTTCGCTGCCGACCGCTACGCCTGGGGCCCGGAGGCGGAAGAGGATCTGTTCGCTTTTCTGGACTCGGTTGTATCAGAAGGCTTTATTGAAGCCGACCGGATCGGTGTGACAGGCGGCAGTTATGGCGGATGGATGACCAATCGTTTGATTGCGAAAACAGATCGGTTCAGCGCAGCCGTCACTCAACGAACACTCTGCAATCTGGCCACTTCTTACGGAACGGGAGACATGGGCTTTATCTGGACAGAAACGAATTTGATGACACAAATGGAGAACTTCATGAAGCGTGTCGATAAAAGTCCCATTACGCAAATTGACCGGATTCGCACACCGCTTTTGATTCTGCATGGAACGCATGATTATCGATGCGGTTTCGAACAGGCGGAACAGCTGTTCATCGCCATGAAAGACAGGAACCCTGATGTTCCGGTCCGTTTGGTTGCTTTTCCAGGCGAAAACCATGAGATCTCAAGAAGCGGAAAGGTTCATTTTCAGATGGCTCATTTGCGTGAGATGGCGGATTGGTTTGAACGATTCCTGAAAATCTGGGATCATCAAGTCAAGGATGGAAAGGACGCTGATAAAAAATGACACTGCCCTCCCTTTCTGATTACGATCATATGGGCTATCTCAGCTTCCCGGACCAACATCCTTTCCGTAAAATGATCGCATACACCCTGAGCCGCCCTCTGTCATGGACATACCGGCAATGTATTATACTGCAGGATGAAAGCGGAAAAGAAACGACGATCACAGCCGGCGGCGTCCATGAAGACCATCCCTGTTTCAGCCCGGATGGGAAGCGGCTGGCTTTCATTTCCGATGCATCCGGAACAGAACAGATTTATCTTGCTGATTTGAATCGATTAGAGCCCAAACAGCTGACGCATTTTAGATATGGCGTTTCTCATCCGGTCTGGTCGCCGGATGGCACACGCCTGGCCTTCCTCTCAGAGAACCGTCCCGGAGAAGAGGAGGAAATTTTAAAAAGGCCTGAAACGCCTGCTGAAAAAGAGGAGAGATTACAGGCCGAAAGCCGGGAGGCAATCGTCATAGAGGATTATGGTTATAAAAGCGATGAAAAAATGGGTTTTGTGAAGCAATGCGCCACACACATCTGGATCTGTGATCTTGATGGGCACGCCTATAAACTGACGGATACAGATCGGGACCATGTGATGCCGGCTTGGTCCCCGGATGGAAAGCGGCTTGTTTTTGCCAGCAATCGCTGCCGAAAAAAAGAAGACCACATCGGTATGGATTTATTTTCTGCCGGCTTGGATGGTGGTCCTGTGACACGCCTGACTGAAAATATTTCGATTGCTTTCTATCCAAAGCCTTTTCAGCCCTTGTTTACGCCAGATGGACAGACAATTGTTTTTGGCGGGCAAAAACGGGATTCCGCTGGTAATATTTCGCCTGTCCGGTTGTATCGCATTTCCGCACAGGGGGGGGATGCGGTCAGCATCTGGCCGGATGACGCGCCCTGTTATGAGGCCACCTGTTTTGTTTATAACATTGAAAACTACGGCTCCTTCCCGCAAACGGCACAGATCAGCGAGGATGGCCGGTTTGTTTATTTTATTTCGGGCTGGCAAGGGGCCTGCAATATTTATAAAGCGAACATTTATAAAACACCGAAGATCAGATCCGTGACAAAGGGAAAACACTGCTGCTGCAGCCTTAATCGGCCAAAAGGCGATGTTGTGCTGACGGCTTTTTGCGATTTTTTCTCGACACCTCAGCTCTATTTGCTCGATCTGAAAACAAAAAGAAGAAAGCGCCTGACCCAGACCAATCCATGGCTGGAAAGCAGAACGCTCAGCCGCGTTTCGGAGTTATGGGTGGACACGCTGGATAAAAAAGGACGGGTTCATGGTTTTGTTATGCCGCCGCAGCAAATGAAAAAAAATCAGACCTATCCGGCTGTCCTGTATATCCATGGCGGGCCAACCCCATTCTATGGTTATGCCTTCACGTATGAATATCAACTGCTGGCCGCTGCCGGATTCGGTGTTATTTTCTGTAATCCGCGCGGATCCGGAGGATATGGTCCGGAACACGGTGCCGTCGAACAAGCTTTTGACGGAACAGCCGCAACCGATTTATTGCAGTTTTTAAATGAGGCCGTCAAGACTTTTCCATGGATCGACAAAAACCGTCTTGGTGTCACGGGCGGCAGCTATGGCGGCTATATGACAAACTGGCTGGTGACACATACCCGATGCTTCAAAGCAGCCGTGACACAGCGCAGTATTGCCAATCACCTCATTTCCTATGCCTCCAGCGATTTGACGGGGTGTTCCGCAGAATATAAAGATTTTACCGATTTTATGAAAGCAGAGTTGAAAAAATCACCGGTTGTCTATGCGGATAAAATCAACATTCCTTTTTTGATTTTACATGGAATGAAGGACATGCGCTGTCCCGTCGAACATGCCCATCAGCTCTATACAGCGGTGAAGGATACCCATCCGGATCTGCCGGTTCGTTTGGTTTTGTTTCCAAACGCCAATCACAGCCTGACCATGACGGGCCCCATGACACTGCGAAAAGCGCATTACAAAGAAATGATCGATTGGTTTGTTCGTTTTCTGAAGGAGGGTCAGTTATGATTGTTTTATTAGGCCGGGTCATCGATGCCATTTCTGATGATCCAATTGAGCGAGGTGTGGTGGCCGTTGAAGGTGAAGACATCCGGTTTGTCGGAGCTCAGGCATCGTTTCAGATCCCAAAAGACGCCCTTGTCTATGAAATGGATGACGCAACGATCCTGCCTGGCTTTATCGATGCCCATGCTCATCTGACCGGTCAGGAAAGCATTCACAGAAGCGGTGATACACCTTTTGATTTACTCCTGACAGCTGTCAGGGATCTGTCGGATTTGGTTGATGCCGGCGTAACCGGCGTACGGGATATGAGCCTGTTTGGTGCGCCTCTGAAACGGGCAGTAAAAAAAGGGTTGATCACAGGCCCGCGCATCATGCCCGGCGGCCGGGTCCTCAGCCCGTCAGCTGGTCATGTGGATCTGAATCCGCATCGGCCTGTGTCGGAGCAGAATGAAACCAGTGTCATCGGTTATCTCGTCGATGGACCTCAGCAATGCCTGCAAGGTGTTCGTCAGATGTTTCGGGAAGGTGCCGAGTTTATCAAGATCTGTGCCACCGGCGGCGTTTCATCCGCTGTCGATCAGCTCAACGACATTCAGTTCTCAGATGAGGAACTGGACGTTATGGTTGCTGAAGCTTCGCGTCACGGAACCTATGTGGCCGCTCATTGCACCGGAACGGAAGGAACAAAGCATGCCTTAAAGGCGGGCGTCCGCAGCATTGAACATGGGGTCATGCTGGATGAGTACTGCATCCAATTGATGAAAGATCTGGATGCGACACTGGTCTCCACCTTGAGTGTCAGTCTTGGTATCAGTGAATACAGGAACCTTCCGGATCATATGGTAAAAAAAGCGAAAAACATCCGTGAACATTGCCTCCGTTCTTATCATATGGCTCATGAAGCGAAAATTCGCGTTGCTTTAGGCACGGATTACTCCAATTCAGAAAATACACCTTTTGCCGAAATCGGACACGAGTTTTATGCCTTAACCCAATGTGGCTACACGC
>JAGPFK010000201.1 GCA_018056585.1 Clostridia bacterium
CCAATCTTTAACGTAAAGTCATAAAGAACGTAAATGCTGGTGACTACTTTTAACCGAGCCGGGGACTCCTCTCCCGTTTCCACTTCTTTACATGATATGATCCATCCAGCAAGCAGCAAAGCCATCAAAATGCAGACTATTCTTTTCACAAAAGGTGCCTCCCCGTCCTCGTGCTGCCTTTGCATTTTGCAGGCAGTTACAAAAGATTGTATCACATCTACCCAACTTTTTATTGTTCAAAAGCCCCGATCGGGGTAAGTGATCAATTTTCAATGGTGATGATGTGTGTCCTGAACAAATATTTTCCCGTCGGAATGGCCATGATACCTCTTTTTTCTGCAATTTTCCCGCTCGACGTCACTTCATCCGGCAATCCGCACCATGGTTCGATACAAACGAACGGCGCGCCCGGGCGGGTCCAGACGCCCAAAGAAGGAAAGCCAGGAAAATCGACACGAATTCGCCGGCCTCCATCACGCTGAAGCAACGTAACCGACTGCGAGTGAAGCGCGCTGAAAATCAAAGCATCAATCATAAAGTATTCTGTCTTGAGAGGCAAAACAAATCCTTTTTCAAGAACCAACGAGGTTTCCCCGCTAAGCAGATTGCCATCCACAGCACAGGTTTCCAATGTTTCTTCTTGTTCGAAGCACAAATCATAAGATTCAATTCCCTCGGGACACATATAACCTTCATGAGCCCCAATGGAGGCATAAAGTGTCCGCTCTGATCGGTTCTGTATGGTATAGGTGGTGATCAACCGGCGGCTCCGAAGGCAAAAATCAACAGAAAGTAAAAATGAGAAAGGATACATCCGCCTTGTGTCTTCGTCATCAGCCAGTGTCATTTGAACAGAAGAAGTCGTCTGCTTCGACACAGAAAAAACACGCTGACTTGCAAAACCGTGTTTTGGCAGAGAATAAATCCTCCCATCTAATGCATATTGGTCATTTTTAAGACCGCCAACAATTGGAAACAAAACAGGGGCTGAAGATTGCCAGAACTTTGGATCGCGCTGCCAGATGTATTCACAGCCCGATTGATCCAGAAGGCTGGTTAATTCAGCACCCAACGGCTGAATGGTTGCGGTCAAGTTATCGTTTTGAATGATGACTGGATCCATTTGGTTTTCCTCCTTGTTCCATTTCGCTGTTACTGATTGGAATACTTATTCCCACTCAATTGTACCGGTCGGTTTGGGCGTCAGGTCATAGCAAACACGATTGACACCTTGAACTTCATAAATGATACGTTTTGTGATCCGATCAAGAATGGACCAGTCCAGGTGTGCGATGGTTGCCGTCATGGCATCAACCGTGTTGACCGCTCTGATGATCACAGGGTACTCATATGAGCGCTGATGATTGCGGATGCCGACCGAGCGAAAATCCGGAACAACCGTAAAATATTGCCAGACAACATCACTCAATCCGGCCTTTTCAAATTCTTCGCACAAAATAGCGTCGGACTCACGAACCGCCTCGAGGCGTTCCCGGGTAATGGCGCCAAGGCAGCGAACACCCAGGCCGGGTCCGGGGAATGGCTGGCGATTAACCATGCTCCTGGGCAATCCCAAGGCCAGGCCGCAAGCACGGACTTCGTCCTTATATAAGGTCTTAAGGGGTTCAATCAGTTCAAAAGTTAAGTGATCTGGTAACCCACCCACATTATGATGGGACTTGATGACTTTGGCCGAACCTGTTCCACTCTCAATAATGTCCGGATAAATTGTTCCCTGCGCCAGGAAGCGGATGCCCTGAAGCTTGGCTGCTTCCTCCTCAAAAACACGGATAAATTCAATTCCGATGATTTTTCGTTTTTCTTCAGGGTCGCTGACACCTTTTAATTTATCCAGAAAGCGATCGGCAGCGTCAACATAGATCAACTGCGCGCCCAATTGATCACGAAAAACACGTAAAACGTCCTCAGACTCACCTTTTCGCAGCAGTCCATGGTTTACATGGATGCAGATTAATTGATCACCAATGGCCCTGATCAGCAAAGCAGCCACAACCGAGCTGTCCACGCCACCTGAAAGAGCCAGTAAAACACGTTCATTTCCTATTTGTCTTCGTAGTTCACAAACTTTTTCTTCAATAAAAGATTCAATTGTCCAGTTTGCCTGACATCCACAGGTCTCAAAAACAAACGTGCGAATCACATCTTCATTTAAACTTCCCGGCTGAATAGGCGTCAGATTTTTACAATGGATGGCGAGTTTGGGAAGCGGATTGTTAAGGAGATCAGGATGCGGCTGAAGCGGTTGTCCATCAAGGTTTATTGAATCACTCCCATTAAAAATGAGCCCTTTGACACGGCCCATGGATTCCAGCTGCTGCCAGGTCAGATCGTGCGGATGAATCTCGGAATAAACACCCATCTGCCGGATCATTCTGGCCAGTTTTGAGTTTTCCGTGCTGCCTAAATCAACAATGACGATCATATCATGACTCATATTGTATATTCCCCCCTTTTTTTACTTATCATATCATATGATGCAAGCGCCGGCCCAGGGCTAAATCAATATCCTTTTGCAGAACATCGTCTGCACTCGAATTAAGTCTATATAATGGTGTAAAAAGGAGCTTGGAAATTTGATCAAACAGATGGGGTCATTGGCTTGATAGCAAATTTTGATTGTGTACTGATTAGATTTGAGCTATATTAATGCAAAGATGAATGGGAGGGTTTTAATGCACAAAATATTATCCAGACTCGTTGTTTACAGGATGACTGATAATGACAGCATTCTAAATCAATTGGCCGAAGTTTGCCGTCTTTTTGAAAGCGGCCAATACAACCGGGAAGATCTTATTTCGCGCGTGCTTTTGCAAATCAACCGTTTGCTTCTGCTATCCACACAATATGGCTTTGATCATAATCTTTGGCACAATTATCTTGCCTTTCTTTTGGCGGTGACTGAAACGCCCTTTAGTCTGGTTTATGAAAAAGCAGCCAAACAAAAAGGAACCGTCAACACCTTGGCTACACGAGATTTTTTATTATTCAAAAAACTATTTGATTATGATTTCAGTAAACTGGAAGAAGCTCTGGGACTCGATTGTTTTTCAATGATCAGTCATTATCAGGCAGTTAAAAAAGACCAGAGCCGGTATAATGCAGAGGTTAGCGAGAAAATAAAGGAACTCAGTGAAGCCATCGGGCAGGCACAGAATGAACAGACTATTTTTCAGATTGTTACGGGCTTTTATCGTCGGCATGGTGTGGGGTTGCTGGGTCTCAACCGGGCATTTTATATCAGAAGCAATGGTTCGGTTCCTGTTTTGGAGCCCATTACCAATGCGGTTGACGTCAGACTGAAAGACTTAATTGGCTATGAACATCAAAAGCAACAATTAATTGCCAATACCGAAGCCTTTATTTATGGTGGCAAAGCAAATAATTTATTGCTTTATGGAGACAGCGGGACAGGCAAATCCACCTGCGTCAAGGCCATCCTGAACGAATATCATCAGGAAGGCCTGCGCATCATTGAAATATACAAGCATCAGCTCAAGGAGTTACCTGCCGTCATTTCCATGATCAAAAACCGAAACTATCGCTTTATTATTTTTATGGACGATTTATCATTCGAAGACTTTGAAACAGATTTTTTATATTTAAAAGCCATCATCGAGGGCGGCATAGAAGTGACGCCAGATAATGTGCTCATCTACGCAACGTCAAACAGACGTCACCTGATCCGGGAAACATGGGCGGATCGAAATGAGTCCTCAGACATTCATTACAGCGATACGGCAGAAGAAAAAATCTCTCTGTTTAATCGTTTTGGCGTGACAATCCGTTTTGACCGCCCCAATCGTGAAGAATATCTTTCCATTGTTTATGGTCTTGCAGCCCAATATCCACAAATTCAGCTAACAAAGGATGAGATAGCCGAACAAGCGCTTCGATGGGCAACATGGCATGGAAGCTTTTCAGGTCGGAGAGCCAGACAATTTATCAATGATCTTTGGGGTCAGTCGGTCCTTGAAAATCAGTCTTTACCCGGAAATACAGAGGCTTTTTCCGGCTAAAGGCCCAGTCAGATCTCGTTTCTGACTCAAATTTAAAGATAGAACGGAAGGGGATCCTGGTGGCA
>JAGPFK010000202.1 GCA_018056585.1 Clostridia bacterium
CTGTTTTCAATCAGCTGCTGTAAAGTTAACTTGGGCAATTGCGCTTTTTTAATGGAATCGTCTATTTCGCACGTATATTCGAAACGATGCTGGTACCTTGTCTTAAGCAAAAAACAATACTTTTCAAGATAAGTTAATTCTTCCTCTATGGTTGATGTTTTATCTTTGGTGCTGGTTGAATATCTCAATATGTCGGCCAGGCAGCCGCAGATTTCGCAGGTTGTTTCATCGCCGGCCATCAGGCTGCGCTGCGAAATCACATTCAGAATATTATAAATAAAATGTGGATTGATTTGGGCCTGTAAAGTGTCAAACTGAGCCTGCATCTGAAGCAATGAACTTTGTTTTTCCTTTTCTATGGAGTCAGACAGCCGTTTCATCAGGCTCCGATAGGATTCGTAGAGCGAAATAATCTCATCAGAAGCAACCGACTGATCCAGATTCAGCTTTTGACCAATATTATTGATTTCTGTCTGCTCAATCAACGTTTCAATCTGCTTGATGGGCTTGGTCAGCTTCCAGGCAAAAAACCAGACAAAAGCAATGGATGTCACGGCAATGATAATCCAGGTTACAATCATATAGGATAATTCAACAAACTGCCGGTTTCGAATATCCTTCAGGTTTTCGATAGAAAGAAGAACGGTCTCAGATACATCGGAGCGATAGACGGCAATCATTTCTGAGACACCGGTGATTTCATTTTCGTAATTTGAGATCGGGTCCTTCGCTGTCAATGCGATTGTTCTATAATGCGAAAGATCCTGATATTGTTCTGCTGCGTACAACAAAGCGCCGTCAATTGTAAACAGCATGACATTTGTCTGGTCATCAGGCTTTTTAATGATATCAGCCAGATCATCTGCCAGATATTGGACTTCAATATACCCCAGTGAATCGCCCTGAATTTCTTTGACCAGTGAAAAGACAATGGGGTTTTGCTTTTGTCCCCATTCGTCTTTGTGCAGTCCGAGCAGTTTACTTTTCCCGCGGCGCCCGGAAACCTGATCGATCCACGAAAGATCATGAATATCAATATCTGGATTGATAATGGAATGGTCGCGATTGTTGTTTGCGATCACATAACCGTTTTGATTGAAATAAACGACACGGTAAAAGTACTTTTCAAGGAAATATGAATGGAGCGTTTTTCTGATCTGTGAACAGGCGTCATCAATTAGAATTTGCGGGATGAAAGATCCTTCTTTTGCGCTCCCCAACAAAATAATGCTGTCGAGGGCATTGATATCGGATAATAAAAATTCGATGCCGTGATTCATTCTGGCGACCGTGTCGTCGAACCGGCTGGCAATTTGTTCCGCATTGTAACGCAATGTTTGTTCTTCCCGGTGAATAAGATATCGGCTGTTCTGGTAAAAATAGAGATTGCCGATGAGGGTGATCATAACAACCGTAAACAATGCATAGATAAAAAACAACTTATTCCGAAAAGTCATTTTTAAGAATTTCATATCGCTACGCCAAAAAACCACTCGCTTTTTTAAGTATTGTTAGCATACCATAAGCTCAGCTGATTATGAATAGACAAATGGTGACTGCTTCATGGATAATCCAAACATCAAAGCTGGACAGAATTGTTTGGAAAACGGCATCACTGCTTCCGAATGTCATCTCATATGGTTGATTGTATTCTTCATATGCTTTTGTTCGATTCTCCATGGAACAATCATTTGAAATATAGGAATATAATCATGTCGCAGTTGACTCTGAAAAAGTTTATGGGAGGAACGATTATGAAATTTAAGAAAATAGCATCCATACTATTTGTTGTGTTGATGCTGGTTGGCAGCCTGTCGGCTTGTTCTCCTGACGAGACAACCGAACCGACTTCAAGCCCAACATCAGCAACGACATCTGAAGAAACAACCCTGAAAGAAACGACAACCCAGCCGACCGAGACAGAGACAGGGAAATGGGAGTACAAGGAAGCGACCCTATCGTTTTTAATTGATTCGGATGTGTCGCTTGATGGTTTTAAAGCCGTAGCAGCCCTGGCAGAAGAACAATTGGGAATCACCATCGAATATGAATTCCGCGCGGGCGGCGCCGATGGCGATAATGTGGTCAAAACGCGACTGGCATCCGGAGAGATGGCCGACCTTTGCGGTTATAATTCCGGTTCACTGTTGGCCGCATTGAATCCAACAGAATATTTCATTGATATCAGCCAGTACCCATGGTCCAGCGTTCTGGACGACACCTATCGCTCAACGGTCACTGTGAGCGGTCAGACTTTTGGTGTTCCGCTGACTTCCGGACAAGCCGGCGCCATTCTTTACAACAAAGAAATGTATGAAAAATATAATCTTTCAGTGCCGCACACCTGGGATGATTTTGTTGCCAATTGCGATATATTAAAAGAAAATGGTGAAACCGCTATTATTGCGGCCTATGCGGACAGCTGGACCAGTCAGGTTCTTTTCCTTGGTGATTTCTATAATGTTCTGGCAAAAGTGCCGAATTTTTCGGCTGAATTTGAGGCCGGCAAGGTGAAGTACAGCACAACGCCCGCCGCTCTTGAGAGTTTCAGAAAATATGAGGACATTCATGATTTTTACAATGCTGATTATCTGACGACAACATATGACGACGCGTGCGAGATGCTGGCTGAAGATCAGGGTGCTCACTGGATTATTCTTACTCAGGCCTTGTCTAATATCAATTCCTTGTATGGCAAGGAAGTTGTCGACAAGATCGGTGTTTTCGGCGTACCCGGCGATGACCCGAACAACCACGGCCTGACCGTCTGGATGCCGACATCCATCTATGGCAACAAGAACAGTGATAAAGTCGACGATATTGTAAGGTTTATGGAATTTTACACATCAACGGAAGCCCTGGATGCGTTAACTTCTGTTCAACTGCCGGACGGCCCCTTCTACATTAAGGGATATGAGTTGCCGGAAGATGCTTATGAGGCGGTCAAAACAGACATGCAGGCATATTTTGACGAAGGTAAGACCTGTACCGCTATGGAATTTCAAACCTCTGTGAAAGGACCCAACTGCCCGGCGATTTGTCAAGCGTTGGGATCCGGTCAGATTGACGCGGTCGCCGCAGCTAAACAATATGATGAAGACTGTTATAAACAAGCGGTCCAGCTTGGCCTCGATTGGGAGGAATAAAACCGGATCGTTCCCTGATCGTTTTTGACTCACAAAGCCGCCCGCTCAAAAAGCGGGCGGCACGCTGGCTCAAGGAGTAAATATGAGCAAGGAAAAATATTCCTTATGGTTTTTGGCTCCATCAATGATCATCTTTTTAATATTATTCATTATACCGACCTGCGCGTCGTTCTATTTCAGCCTGACTGTATGGAATTTTAATTCTGTTAAATTCGTCGGACTTGATAATTTCCGAATGTTTTTTTCCGAAGAATATTTAAATATTGGCATTAAAAATACCTTCATCTATGCGGTGCTGACCAGCGGACTCAAAGTTGTGCTCGCGTTTTTAATTGCCGTCTTTCTGACCAGCCCCATCAGAACCAAGAACATCATCAGATCGATGGTGTTTTTTCCGAATCTGGTCAGCTCTATGGCTATCGGGATCACATTTTTTGCCCTGATGCACCCAACAAAGGGACTGATCAACAAAGCCCTGGGGATCTTTGGTATTCCGCCTGTAGATTGGCTTGGGAACATTAAGTTAGCCCTCTATTCCGTTATTTTGACAGATGTCTGGAAGGGTCTCAGTATAGCCACCGTGATTTATATCGCGGGCATTCAGTCGATTGACAGAACTTACTATGAAGCCGCCTCGATCGACGGCGCTTCCAGTTTTCATAAAATGATTCATGTCACCCTGCCTTTAAGCAGGCCAGCCCGTAACTCTGTGATCATCCTTTCCTTTATCGGCGGCATCCGGTCATTCGATCTGATCTGGGCGATGACCAAGGGTGGACCCGGTTTCGCCACGGACGTTTTGGCTTCGATCGTATACAAACAATATGCCGCCGGATTTTCTGGATTATCAACCGCCGGTAATGTTATCATGCTGGTTATGATTGCACTGCTCGCTTTCCCTCTTCAGAAATTCCTTTACAAAAGGGAGGCGATGTAGCATGAAGATCA
>JAGPFK010000203.1 GCA_018056585.1 Clostridia bacterium
TGCCTGATCCGATAAATTCGTCTGACTGTTTTGTTGCCGCATGACTTTTTCAGCTAATTTTTGCCGCGTGGGTCCATCCAGGATGGGCTGTAAAAGAGGAGGCACCTTGTTCATGAGGACAATGGCGTTCGCAGCCCATCTTTTCCGGGTTCCGGAAGAATGTGGCGAATGACGCGGCAAGACGGTGGAAGCAGGGCCAGTAGCCGGCCTGCTTCCACCTGCGCTGATTGTGCTGTGAATGAATGACCCTCATAAACGGCCATTTCGCAGACATCACAAAGAACGGCAACAGAAGCAATCGAAGCGAGCGGTAAGCCGGAACAGTGAATGAAGGCGATCATTTGCTGTGTTGGATCGGCATTTAGTTTTTGCCTTAGCAAAAGCACAAGGCGACGTAAAATATCAGGATCGCAGGAAACCAGATCATCGGCGCGTTCAGGCGGTCGAAAAAAGAGGAATCCTTCGGGGTGTGTTTGCCAATAGCGACCCAGCTCATCATATTGAACAGAGTCGCTCAAAAGTGCGAGTAATAGATCTGACAAGGTTTGCCCTTCTGTGCGTTCGGAAATGAGGTGCATCTGATAAGTGGGCATCAACGGGAGATAAATGACCTGTCGACCTTGTTTGATCAGCTCAGGCAGATGGCCCCTATGGGCTTTTTCGGCTAAAGAAACAAACAGCCAGAGTCTTTCGATCTTTTGATCACCCTGAAAGCCGTCTGACGTGTCTTCTTCTTCTGTAAACAATTCATTCAATTGATGGATCAGGCTGCTGACCGGATCGAAGCGGTGATAGCAAACAGATTCTGCGCCGTTGCCTTTTTCATTCTGGCTTTTTGGGGGGCTCTTTTCTCGATCAGGCTCAGATCGGCCGGGCAAAATCGGGATGGCCAGCCAGGAAGACGGCCACACGGAAGAAGCAGGCAGATGTGTCAGCGCATGAAATTCCGCTGCGTTAAAAAGAAAACAAGTGGGTGCCTGATCTTCTTTTCTTTCGGAAATCAGTCTGTGCAGGCTTTCGGCCTGATGACATTGTTCGATATGAGCGGCCTGGTTCCATGACTGAAGACGCTTTGCCAATACTTGAGTATAGATACAATCTGAATCGGCCAGTATAAAGTTCATGGTGAACCGGGCAAGACCGATCCTGCCCGCCTTCCTTTCTGATTTGATATTTGCCGCTGCAGCGTTTGGCAATTCACATTTTATCAAGGAAAGCGGGTCATCTGTTTTGTCTTCAAGCGACAAAAGCTGACAAATCATTGGGCAAGGTCAATTAAAAGGTTTACGAACTTTTCCAGATCTTCACGCAAAACCCAGTAATGGGTCACAAATCGAAAAATGCCATCTTCTGGCGGGTTGATAAGGACATGTCTTTTTGCTAATTGAGCGACCAGCTCATCAGCCGGTATTGGATAGCCGGTCAGGCGGCAAAAAACCATGTTGATCTCTGGTTTCCGGATCACTTCAAACCACGCAGGAAAATTCATCAGTGCCTCTGCCAGCCAGGAGGCGTTCTGATGATCCTCTTTAAGCCGTGCTCGTTGGTCCCTTAAAGCGATCAGACCGGCAGCAGCCAGAACACCAGCCTGACGCATGCCACCTCCGAGAATTTTTCGTTTACGCCTGGCTAAAGCAATGGTTTTTTCAGATCCAATCAAAACGGAACCGACTGGAGCACAAAGTCCTTTGGAAAGGCAAATCTGAATCGTATCAGCAAAAGCGGCTATTTCTGGAGCGTCAAGCGGGCCTCTGGCTTCCGCGTTGAACAAGCGCGCACCATCCAGATGAATGGGGATTTGATGTCGGTCTGCGATTATCCTGACAGCTTTTAAATAGGCCGGATTCAGCACAAGGCCGTCTGAATCGGCATTTTCCAGGCATATTAAATCCGTGCGCGGACTGTGAATGTCTTCCGGATGTTTTCGTATCGTCTGTTCCAAGCGATTCAGATCCATCTCTCCATTTTCGACCGGCAAACAACGCAACTGAGCGCCGGCAAGGATAGCCGCGGCGCCGGCTTCATGCATGACAATATGGGATCGGTCTGATAAGATGACTTCATGGCCCCGTTCAACCTGTGCCATTAAGGCCAGTTGATTGCCCATCGTTCCGCTGACAACAAAAAGCCCCGCTTCTTTATTCAGAAGACGGGCTGCCTCCTGCTCCAGCTGATTAACGGTCGGGTCATCGCCATAGACATCATCACCGACAACGGCTTCAGACATAGCCTGCCGCATAGCCCGTGTTGGCCATGTGACG
This sequence comes from Clostridia bacterium, assembly GCA_018056585.1. GTDB lineage: Bacteria > Bacillota > Clostridia > Saccharofermentanales > UBA5734 > JAAYBY01. The sequence goes on from JAGPFK010000203.1 coordinate 2,262, forward strand.
GTATCGCTTCTTAAATCTATGATTTCATTCATCATACGCACCTCGAACCTAAATCTACGTTCCAATCTATCACAGGTATAAATTGATGTCGAGATTGGGCTTTTAGTGAAACAGATCATCATGGTAACATAAGGTATCATAACCATGAAAGGAAGGCTTGCATGAAACCTCCTCACAATTGTAAAGAAGGACCTTTGGTGCAATTCGAGCCGAAAGAAGCAGGGGAGCAGAAACAAAAGCCAAACGGATCAGTCATCCGAAAGCAATGGCTGCTCCATGCCATACAGGGAGTCCTGATCGGAGGCTGCGCCATTATCCCGGGCATGAGCGGCGGTGTACTCTGCGTGACTTTTGGTGTCTATCAGCCGCTGATCGCCTTGATAGCTCACCCTTTTGAAACGATGCGCCGTGAATATCAGCTTTTCATCCCCTTTTTCATCGGTTGGGTGATTGGGTTTTTGGCGCTGGCCGGCGTTGTTGCCTGGCTGTTTCAGACTTCAGCCACTTTGGCGATCACCATATTTGTCGGACTGATTGCCGGCACTCTTCCTTCCTTGTTTTGTGAAGCAGGAAAAAACGGTTCATCCAGGCTCGATTGGTCACTTTTTACAATCAGCCTGATTGTCCTTTATTCGGGACTGAACCTGATTGAGAGTCGGGCGACAGTCGCTGTCACACCCAATTTCTGGTGGTATTTGTTTTGTGGGATCATCTGGGGTTTGAGCTTGGTTCTGCCGGGCCTGAATTTATCTTCCTTTCTGATTTACCTGGGTCTTTTCCAGCCGATGACTGCTGGAATCGCAAACCTTAACTTTTCGGTCATTTTGCCATTTGTAGCAGGCTTTTGCCTGGTGGCCGGCCTTGCAGCGCGCTTTGTCAATTACCTTATTCAACGCTGGTATCATGTGGTGGCTCATGTCATTTTGGGTATCGTGATCGCGTCAACCCTGTTGATCATTCCATCTCAATACAAAAATGTTGTGGATCTTATTGCTGCGCCGGCGGGTTTTGCCGGTGGTTTTGCAGTGGCCTGGCTGATGAACCGAACCATGGGAGTCGTTCCTTAATGTTATATCTTCATCCGCTGTTTTAGAAGGTTTAACAGTTTTTCCAGTGTTTTTCCGGCATCGCCGAGCAGCAGGATCACACCTTCCTTTTCATAAAGCGGATTATCGACGCCGGCATAGCCCGGTTTTTTGTCATAGTTGCATATGATCACAGAACGAGCCTTTTCGACAGAAAGGACGGGCATCCCATATATCGGGGTTCCTTTAGCGGTATTGGCTGCTGGATTGATGACATCATTGGCTCCCACAACCAGTACGACATCACAAGATGAAAACTCCGGATTGATTGCGTCTGCTTCATAAAGCTTTTCATAGGGAACGCCTGCTTCACAAAGCAGCACATTCATATGGCCGGGCATTCTGCCCGCAACCGGGTGAATGGCATATTTGACCGTTTTTCCCTGTTTTTCAAGAAACTGCGCGAAGGCATGAACAAGATGCTGTGCCTGGGCCAGAGCCAGACCATAACCCGGTACAATGATAACCTGTTTGGCATCTTTTAGTTTTCTGACGGCCGCCTCATAGGGATCGTCAGCATGGTCTGATGTCTGATCTGGCAAGGATTCTGACCAGACTTGGTCAGCCTTTTCAAAAGAAGCAGCCTGACTGGTTTTCCCAAGCAGGATAAAAGGCAGTGATCGATTCATAGAGCGGCACATGATTTGTGTCAGAAGGAGGCCTGATGCTCCAACAACAGCGCCGATAAAGACTAAAAGAGAATGTCCGATGGCCATACCGGCAACAGCTCCTG
>JAGPFK010000204.1 GCA_018056585.1 Clostridia bacterium
TATTTGTTCTGCATAGGGAGGCGCAAGACCTCGCCGATACCCGAGGTGATCCAGTCCGCCAAAAATAATGACATCCTCAGGATGGGCCGCCTGAATGGCGAGCAACAGCGGATTTTGAGCACAATCGCCCTGCCCGGCCAAACTCATCAAGGCTGCTTTTTGAATGCCATGTCGCTTCATACGCCGCTGCAGCTGGTCAAATCCATCCGGGCTGCCCAAATGAGCATGCGCATCAAAGATCGGTGCCTCGTCTGTTGGCATCCGCTCACCTTCATTTCTTGCTATTTAAAATTAAATCGTTTTGCTTTCGATGCGTGCGACCGATTGACGAACAACCAGCTGCGGAGTAAAATGATGCACCTTTTCCGTGATCGTTTCATGATGCATGAGTTTACTTAAAAAATCCATGGCTGCTCGTCCCAACTCATAGGTCGGCTGCTTGACAGTTGTCAGCGGCGGGTCAATAAGCTCTGTTAAATAGATATCATCATAGCCAACCAAAGAAACATCATCTGGAACAGAATAGCCTCGCTCACGCAGGGCACGCAGGGCGCCGAACGCAATCAGGTCATTGCCGCAAACAATCGCGGTAAAAGAAAGGCCTTGGTTTAATAAATGATGAACACAAAAATAACCTGTTTCGTGCTGATAAGAACCGCCTTCAATCAGGGCTAGATCAATATCGATACCATAATCACGCAACGCTTTGAGATAACCATTCAGCCTGTTTTTGGGCACATGCGTGTCAATCACCGCGCCGCCGATATATGCGATCCTGCGGTGTCCATGTTGAATCAGATGTTCCGTTGCCATATAAGAACCGCCGAAGTTATCAATGCTGACGGTGCAAACATCATCGCCCAGATAGCGATCGATTGCGACCATTGGGGTGTTTTTCCGATATTCGGCCAGATCATCCTCAGATGTATTGTTTCCGGTAATGATGATGCCGTCCGCATTGTATTCCAATAGGACTTCCAAATACTCCCGTTCTTTTTCAGCACTTTCATCGCTGTTGCTGAGAATCATTTTGTAGCCCTGAGTTCGCGCGGTGTCTTCAACACCCCGGGCTAGATCAGCAAAGTATGGGTTCGCGATATCAGGAACGATCAGCCCAATGATATTGGTTTTGCTTTGCACCAGACCCCTGGCCAGACGGTTTGGCCTATATCCGAGCTCCTTAGCCGTCTTCAGGACACGCTGCTTGGTCTGGTCGCTGACTTTGCTGTAATCACCATTGAGCACCTTTGATACAGTCGCTGTTGAAACACCGGCGACGCGGCTTATATCTTTGATCGTTACCATGACATTCCTCTTTCTGTTGCTGTGTTCGGAATTGATATAACAGATACATTATTTTACCATATCAGACGGATCATTTAAAACCATATCAAAACGGTTGAAGGCTTCTATCGCTGCTTTTCCGAATCCGGACGGTTTCTCGACCGCTTCCAACAGGTTAATCAGCGTGTTGGTGATCTTCAGTTCAATGGTATTTCGACCGGCTTTTACAAATCGAGTCAAGTCAAGAACATACGGATCCCACAAACGGCAGCCTGCCTTTTCATCATTGACGAAAACTTCCAGGATGTCTTCTTTGCAATCAACTGAAAGGTGCAGTACTTTGTCTTTGTATTTTTCATCCAATTCAAATGTTTTTCGGAATACACCTGTACCGGAATAATATGGATAGCCGTTTTCTGTCCACCATCCCGATTCCACCAAATCATTGGGGCGGACCATCCGATAGGCTGTAGTCTGGTTTTGTGCTCTGGCTTCTTTTTCATCAGCAGCCCGGCCCGCCAAAGAAAAAGAGCCCATCAGTTTAATCAGGTCGAGCAATCCATGGGTTTTTTTAGCGACCGTGATCAAAATGGCCAAAACGTTGGTTCCCGGCTTTGCGTAATCTGCTATGTTACCTGCTTTGATTTCTGCATCCAGATCACTCCGGTACAAAGGTCCGTCAAACAATTGGCCGTTGATATACAGTTTGTATGCTATGCCTTTAAATCCGTCGATCAGGATCTCAAGGTCATCCGGTATGTAATCCGCATCAAATCTGGCCCTGTAGAGAAGATCAACCGGGTAGATCTCTTCTTCCCGTTCCTGCGGCAGCTGCATTTCCCAGGCACCCATGGTAAAGGAGAGCCAGTCGTCATCCTTGTATTCGGGCTTTACCATTTGCTTCAGCAGCTGCTGACTGTATGATTCGGGCTCACCCAGCAGGTAAAACCGGTAATCGCCCAGAAGCATCGTGTTTTTGCTCTGTCTTTCAAACTCAAAAGGACCTTTTAGATGAATGGGCGGCAAAGTTTGACTGGACATGGCCAGATAACTTTCACGTTTGCCTTTATTGCAAACGACCATCCGGCACTGATCAGACGGCCCATACCCTGATATGCGCTGATCGGTGAGGCGGGTCACAACAAAATCTGCACTTTCAAGGTGAATGGCGTCAACCTGATCGTCTGTTGAAAGAAGCAGGGAACCGCATGGCGGCAGCGTCACCGTGAACGCGACAGACTTTTCATCTGCCTTGTAAACGGGAATGGGATTGATTTCACCCGTTTCCAGGTTGTAGAACAATGGCCGTCTGCGCTGATGAATGCAAAGGTCTGTTTTTCTGGTTTGGCTGGTTGGATTGATCAGAAAGAACAAATCTTGTCCATCTTTTTCCCGATGCAGGGACAAAATGTCCTGATCAGCAATCTCGAGAATGGGCTGAACACAGGAAAGAACGGCTTCGCACAGCCTATCGGCTCCCTTTTCGGCTGAAAGGCCAGATCCGGAAATAAAGTATGTTTCACCTTTACCAAAACGATTTTTGCTCAAGCAGCAAGGTCCTTCTTGTTTAAGATCAAACGCTTTCCGAATAGCAGCAGGATCAAGGTTAAATAATTTTTGCATCCGCTGATGCATATCTTCTGCTTGACCTTCGACCAGAGCTGTTGGCAACAAAGCATCTCCGATCAAAGAGCCGCCGCCTTCAACAAACTGCTCCATGATCGTCAGAGTCTTTTCTTTGATATGCGTCATTGGCGGCAGGATCAGGCAGCTGTACTGTTCATCGCGGATACAGATTTTTCCGTCGCTGACCCTGCCCGATTCGGAAAGAACATCTTCGTCGAGATAATCAAACTCAACATGAAGGCGCAGCAAACGATCCGTCAAATCATTAAAATCCTTTTCGATTAATTGGCTGATCCGATCGGCTGCCTGAGGAACATAATTGGCCCAAATGCTGTTCATTGGATAAAGGACGGCAACAGAACAGACATGCCTTCCGCCGCTCATCGCATAGCTCAACCTGGAGATGTAGGTATTGAATAACTTGTATTGCTCCCACCAGGTGTGATGATAAAACTGTGATGGTGGCCAGTCTCTTTTTCGTTCGCCTTCAATCGAGTAGTGAAACCCATGTGGATTGAGTAAATTGACACCCAGGACATATTCCCAGTCAGCAATCCACTTCATCCGCCGCATGGTCGCATCCCAGTATGAACCACCCATCGACTCACACAAAAGGCGGACCGATCCGAACTGATGGGCCGCTGAACTGGCTATTTTAATGGCCACATGCTCTTCCGGCATGTCTCTGGTTCCAATGCGCGGGTAAAGATGGTCGACGCCCACCAAATCAAAATGTTTGAGATGAGAAAAAAGATTGCCTTCTGCCCTGGCCTGACGGCGTAAACTCTCTTCATACAGTAAATGACCCGTAAACAGAACACCCTCTTTTTCGCACCAATCTGCAATTTGCTTGTAATACGCCTTTTCATACTGGTTGCTTAAGGCGTGATAAAAATCATAGCGCACTTGCTCATAATCACTGCCGACATCAAAAAACAGTTTCGGCAGATTCTCGCGCAGTTCATATCCGTTCTGTTCGCGGAAGATCCGGAAGATCTTGCCAGACCATGGAATAATGTAATTATCCCGTCCGCTTTCAAAGTAGAACATGGCCGGCTCATCCGTATAAAATCCTTCAACTTTTCCGTTGAGGCAGCCGCCCAGATTTTCCAGATATCGCTCGTG
>JAGPFK010000205.1 GCA_018056585.1 Clostridia bacterium
CACCTCATTAAAAGGCGGAATTATTTTTTCTCAGTCTGTATTCATCACTTCTTTGATCAACTTATTTGTTTTTATCGCATTCAGCTCAATTATTACTTTTCTGCCCTTAATGGCTGTATCGAGAAAAATTCCGTCCAGCGGTTTGTTTTTTTTAGTTCAGGCTGGTGCGATCTTTGTTGTGCGAATCGTTGGGGCTAAATGGGGCGAGCGATATGGTTATCGGCAAGTTTTGCTTTTGTCTTTGCTCGTGTTGGCGGCCAGTTATGTTACAATGGCTTATGTTGCTTCTTTGAGCGGGTTGATCCTTGCCGCTGTGATTTACGGAACCGGATCCGGATTTGTGCAACCCATGCTGATGTCTATCTTAATGAGCGGCGTGTCACCTGAAAAAAGAGGAATGGCCAGTGCCGTTTTTATGGCCGCTTCAGATATTGGGCTAAGTATCGGCAGTGTTCTGCTGGGTGCGTCGGGTCGTTTCATTGGATACAAAGGCATGTATCTGGTTGCTTCAGCTTTTATTTTAGTTGGACTGATCTTCATTTTCCTCTCAAAATCAGAAGCCATCGGATCCATCTTGAAAAAATAGACAAAGTGTAAAAGATGATGTAAATTAAAGAAAAAGTGATAACAAATGCTGCTTTTGTATTTTTATGACTGATGGAGGAGTTTTTATGGCAACGATTGAAGATGTGGCAAATCTGGCTGGCGTCTCTATCGCAACCGTTTCCCGTGTTTTAAATAACAGCTATATTGTTTCTCAGGAAAAGAAAGAAAGAGTTCTGGCCGCTGTTAAGGAATTGAACTATCAACCCTTGCGTCAGTCAAGGCGAACTCAAAACAAGATCATCCTGGTTTCAGGAACATCACTTTTTGAGGATGTTCTTGACGGAATGAAGGATGAAGCGAAAAAGCTAGATTATGATCTCGTTTATTGTCGTTGCGACAGTATGCAGGAACTGATGTCCATGACTATCGTCGCCAACGAACTGGTTGATGGCATCATTTTGATGAACATGATTGCCAGCAAAGACGAACTTCGAGCTTTATTCAATAAAGTACCCTTTGTTCAGGCAGGTGAGTTTCTTAATATTCCTCATTCTTTTACCGTATCCATTCATGAGTTAAGAGCTGCAAATGAAATTGTAAATCATCTCATTTCTCTGGGGCGAAAGAGAATTGCTATGGTTGTCCCGCTTATTTTAGGAAAAGCTTATCATTTCATTCATGAGCGTGAAATGGGTTACCGATTGGCTTTGGCAGAAGCAGATATAAAATATGATCCAAAACTGAGAATTCAAGCTGATTTTTCAACAACAAGCGGCATGGACGCAGCAAGGAAAATTTTAGCTCTGGAAGAAAGGCCTGACGCTGTTTTTTGCACGACCGATACATTAGCTACTGGTTGCATCACAGTCTTTCACCAACATGGCATCAGAATACCTGAAGATATAGCGGTGACAGGTTTTGACAACGCAGAATTTGCCGAGCTATGCAGTCCAAGTTTAACAACAATTGACCAACCGTTTTATGAAATTGGCTGTGAATGCGTTCAACTTCTGTTGTCTTTAATCAACGGCCGAAGTACGGAAATTGGACGCCATGTCATGATTGAGCACAAATTAAAGCTGGGTGCCTCAACGATTGGTCAGGAAGCTTATGAGGAAATAACACGAAAAGCGCTTAAGCGAATGGATGAGGAGTGATGGATAATCTTTGGCTTGCCATCAAGCTTTTGTGGCAGGCTAAGAATATTCAGATTCTCATATAGAATTGTTCATTCAGTCCTTAGAATCTATATTTTAGGTTACAATTTATTCTTAAGGAGGAATAAAAATGAAAAACGGCAAAATTCAAATCGGCATCATTGGTTGCGGTGGTATTGCAAATCAAAAACATCTGCCGGCTTTAAGCAAATTTCCGGACCTGTGTGAACTGGTTGCCTTTTGCGACATCATTGAGGAACGCGCGCAAAAAGCCGCGGCTCAATATGGAAAAGAGGGGAGCAAAGTTTTCGTTGATTACAAAGATCTTCTCTCTGATGACAGCATCGATGCGGTTCATGTCTTGACCCCAAATGTCTTTCATGCGCCTATTACGGTTGATGCTTTTGCGGCGGGAAAACATGTGATGTGTGAAAAACCGATGGCCCATTGCTCGGCCGATGCTTTAAAAATGGTTGAAGCCGCCCAAAAAGCAAAAAAGAAATTTACAATCGGCTACCAGAACCGCTTCCGCGATGATGTTCAAACCTTGCGGAAAGCCGTTGATTCGGGCTACCTGGGTGATATTTATTTTGCTAAAGCACATGCCGTCCGGCGCCGTGCTGTTCCGACCTGGGGTGTCTTCCCGAACAAATCACTGCAAGGGGGAGGACCGCTCATTGATATCGGAACCCACGCTTTGGATTTGACTTTGTGGATGATGGGCAATTATGAGCCAGAATCAATAACAGGTTCCGTTTTTTACAAAATGGCCGATCAGTATGAAGGCAATCTGTTTGGACCCTGGGATCCCGAAACATTCGAAGTGGAAGACTCCGCTTTTGGTTTTATCAAGATGAAAAATGGTGCGACCATTTATCTTGAGGCCTCATGGGCTTTGAACACAACCGATGCCAAGGAAGCCGCCACCACGCTCTGCGGAACAAAAGGTGGTGCTGAAATCAAGGGTGGCATGGGTAATCCCTATCGCCTGGTTTTCAATACGGCTAAATTTGGCAAACTCATTGACGAAACTCCTGCTGAAGCGGGTGGTGTCGCCTATTTTGAAGGGCAATCGGGAGATCCGGGCGTGCTGGAAGCAGAACAGTGGCTCAGATCAATCCTTGAAGATACGCAACCATTGGTGCGGCCGGAGCAGGCATTGGTTGTCACCCAGATACTTGAAGCTATTTATAAAGCACATGAAACAAACAGCTTGATTCGTTTTTAAAAAGCTTTACAAAAGCGGCGTATTGAGTGATCCATGACACTTCCATTACGCCGCTTTTATTACAGGACCTATTCGTTCCGAACAGGATCGCTTGAACTTTATGATGAACTTCAGGTAAAGGTGAACTTAAGCGCAGGATACAGCTTCGTATATCGCTCGTAAAGTGTATCATAGACGGATTTATTTTGAGGATTGGGCGCTGTTTCACTTTCTGTTCGAATCAAACGGGTTGCCGTTTGCAGATCAGGCCAAATTCCAGCTGTGACGCCAGCAACCAGAGCGGCTCCAAAAGAACCGCCTTCACCGCTGCCATAAACAGTCTGGACCGGCAGCTGGAAAACATCCGCAAAAATTTGACGCCAGAGTGGGCTGACGGCACCACCACCGGCCAGCACAATTTCGCCCGACTCAAGCCAATCCAGGTTGGTTCCTACAATCAATTCATAAACCTGCCTCAGCGAATAAGCAACACCTTCAAGAACCGCGCGGGAAAAGTGCCCTTTCCCATGGTGACCGGTCAATCCGATAAAAGCGCCTCTGGCCTTGGCATCGTGGATGGGGCAACGCTCGCCATTCAAATACGGCAGGAAAATAAGGCCATCTGAACCGGGTGGAACAACTGCTGCTGCATCATCAAGCAGCCGGAAAGCAGATGTTCCTGTTTTTTGGGCTTGCTCCACCTCATACTGGCCTAAGGCTTCCCGAAACCAATGATAGGAACCGGCAGCCGATAAGGTCACCCCCATTGCGACAAAGCTATTCGGCGCGTTGCCGCGAAAAATCTGCAGTTTTCCCTCAGGATTAGGTACGAAAGATGGCGTCCCCATGGCAACAACGCCAGATGTTCCCAGAGTAATTCCAATCCGGCCAGGGTGAAGCAGACCCAGACCTGTTGTCGAAATAACAGCGTCGCCGCCTCCTCCACTGACTGGTGTTTTGATTGGCAGACCAGTTAACTTTGCTGCCGTCTCATGAACATGCCCCGCGACATCTGTCGAATGAACGACGGGTGGAAGCCATTTAGGATTGATGCCAACCTTATTTAAGAGTTCAGAATGCCAGGTGTTGTTTTTCACATCATAGA
>JAGPFK010000206.1 GCA_018056585.1 Clostridia bacterium
ATGCCCAGCTGGCTTACGCGTTCAGAAACAGAAATAGAAAAGGCATTATAAATGAGAGATACGGAGGCGATCATGATGATCAAAACAAAAACCAGGGCAAAACCGTAAATCACATTTTGTGTGATGCTATCGGCAGAAACACCACTGTAGTGCAAAAGGTCATTGTTAAAGACAATTTGATCAGAGCCAATCCCGATGCGTTCGGCGAGTGAGAAAACGTCGCTGTAAAATCTGTGTTTTAGCTTTTTGGATAAAAGGGTGACCGTGATTTTTTCATCTGGTCCCAGTGTGTCCGGATCAAGGAAGCTGATGGCAGTATAGCCAGGCGCGATCGTTGGTTCAAAAGAAGGGCGCTTTATCATACCGACGACCGTATAGCGGCGTTCTTGCTCAAACAGAAACGATTCGCCGTCAGAAAAATCAGGAGACTGATAGAGTGTTGACTGCCCCAGAGAACGGCCGAGCAGACTGATACGTTTCCCAATTTTTACAGTAATCTGATCCCCCACCTGGTATGTGATGCCGCCGTTTGTCTGAAGATGCTGAGGAAGCAAAAGCTCATCCTCTTTTTTCGGCATACGCCCTTCAATGAGCGTGAACGGGAAGTTTTGACAGGCATCCTCGCTGAACTGCCGGATAAACAGGTAAGGTTTATTTTTATTTTTTGAGTTTTCAAGCGGCGCGTAACCGACATCTCGGATCAGTGCGATTTTGTCCATCCATTCGACTTCCTCAAAGACGGGTACATCCCGGATTTTGACATCTGAGACCATGGCATGCCAGTTCCCGTTTTCAGCTATGGCTTCATTTCGCAAAAGTTCCATGAAAGAAGCGCAAAAAGTTGACACGGCAGAAAGCATGGCTGTGGAAAGGATGATGCCGATTAAGGTGACAACCGTCCATTTTTTGTTTGCTTTTAAGCTTCGCAGCGTAAAGCGCTTCATCACGTTCATTTCCGGATCACCTCATCTCTTCTGATGCGGCCGTCTTCAAGAAAAAGAATACGGTCAGCCTGCAGCGCTATCGACTGATTATGTGTGATGAGGATGAGTGTCTGCTTATATTTCTGATTGGATAAACGCAGGAGACGAATGATATCCGCGCTGTTTTCGCTGTCCAGATTCCCTGTGGGTTCATCAGCCAGCATAAGGGCCGGATTGTTGATCAAGGCCCGGCCGATGGAAACACGTTGTTGCTGCCCGCCGGAGAGCTGATTGGGCAGGTGCCTGGCGCGGTCAGTCAGGTTTAAGGTTGACAGCAACTGGTCAAGCTGCTTTTTGTCAGGTTTTCTCTGATCCAGAAGTAAAGGCAAGGCGATGTTTTCCGAAACATCCAGGACCGGAATCAGGTTATAAAATTGATAGATCAGGCCAATCTGTCGCCGCCGAAAGATCGCAAGATTTGTTTCATTCAGCGAATAAAGATCGGTCCCATCTATGGACACCTTTCCGGAGGTTGGCCGGTCCACACCCCCTATCATATGCAGAAGGGTTGATTTTCCCGAACCGGAGGAGCCCATGATGGCAACAAATTCGCCTTTTTTAACACTAAAACTGACATCATCCAGGGCTTTGACCTGGGCTTCACCGCTGCCGTAAATCTTCGTTAAATTTAAAACCCGCAGGATTTCCAAAATACGTACCTCCTTAAACCATTTCCTTTATTCTAAATCCTGCAAGTGACTTTACGGTGACAATCGGGTTTTGTGCGTTGGAAATCGCAGAACAAATTCTGTTCCCCCCTGAAAGGCATGACTGACTTCGAGTTGACCACCTTGGGCGTTCACAATCGAACGTGACATGGAAAGTCCAATGCCAACACTATCTTTTGAAGCATTTTTCCCTTTGTAAAAACGGTCAAAAATATAAGGCAGATCATCCTTATCGATGCCCGGACCGTTGTCCCAAACCCGGATTTCCGAGAAGAGAACATTTTCCTGTGCTTGAATATGAATGATGCCGCCGGCCGGCGTGCATTCCATATTATTCTTTAAAATATTGGAGAGCGCTTCGACTGTCCAGTTTAAATCACAAAAGACGGATCCTTTTGTATCGATGACAAGCGACTGATCTTTCAGTTCCATCGGGATCAAAAGCGGACTGCATGCTTTGTGAATCAATTTTTCATGTGAAATCAGGGAGGGCTTGAATGAAACCGCGTCTGCATCCAGTCTTGAAAGCTTCAATAAGGATTCTGTCAGCCACTTGAGGCGCTCAAGCTGAGCTTCCAGCTGCAAGGTGAATTCATAGCGTTGATTTTCATCTATTTTTTCCTCTGAAAGCAAATCTGACATCACAAAGAGGGATGTCAGCGGCGTTTTGAATTGATGAGAAATATCGGAGAGTGCATCGGCTAATTTGAGTTTTTCCTTTTTTAGCTGATCATTTTGCTCTCTGAGTGAAACGGTGACTTTATAAATCTCGCTTTTCAGGATGGACAGTTCCCCTTCATCGTGGCCGGGAAGATCCAATGGATCTTCGCCATCGTTGACGCTTTTCAAATCATCACTTAAACGGGCTAATTGCCGGTAACGCTTTCCAGTGTAGAGCAGGAAAATGTCACACAGCAGAAAGCAGGAAAGACCGGTCACAATTGCCACGGACGGCGAAAAAGAAAAGGCTATGATGACAGCTGAAAGGGAAATGAGCAGCATCAAACAAAGCATGCGCTTGATTTCTTTGTTACGTGTCAGTTTCATCGGGTGCCTCCATGCGGTAGCCGAGCCCGCGGACGGTTCGGATATAGACAGGGTTTTGCGGGTCATCTTCTATTTTTCCTCTCAAGCGCTTGATGTAAACGGACAAGGTGTTGTCATTTACAAAATCTCCGCCGATATCCCAAATATCTTCCAGCAGCTGGTTACGGGTGAGAAGTTGTCCTCGGTTTACAGCCAGGGTCAGTAAAAGCTGGTATTCTAATGCGGTGAGGGGTATCTCATTGCCGTTTTTCGTGACCTTTGCCTGTTTTGTATCGATGGTGAGGGCCCCGACTGTCATTTTATCTTTTTCAGCGGCCCCGCCTCTGCGCAACACCGTCCGGATGCGTGACAAAAGTTCCCGCAGGCGGAAAGGTTTCACAATATAGTCGTCCGCGCCCATGTCGAGCCCCATGACCACATCGGATTCCTCGCCCATGACCGTCAGAAAGATAACCGGCGTATCAGATGTGTCTTTGATTGCATGGAAAAGGTCATAGCCATTGCCATCAGGCAATGAAATATCCAATAATGCCAAATCGAAGGCGCCGCTTTGAATTGCTTTGTGTGCGGATATGGTGTCATGACAGGCTGTGACCTCATAACCTTCCTTTCTCAATGAATAAGAAAGCAAAAGCGCGATTGTTTTATCATCTTCTACCAAAAGAATCTGCTGCGTGGCTGTTCACCTGCCTTTAAATGAGTTAAAATGAGCGATTTGACTCGCTTTGGCCTTTATCATAACAAATCAGTCCATTTTCTGACAGAGCATTCTGTCAAAATGAATTTATGGTATAATCAAAACCAATTCCTGGTGTCTGCCAGGCAGAAAATCCGGGGAGGTTGTCTGATGATTCGTAAAATCCCCTTTGTTCAGATGAATCAATTTTGCAGGTCTGTCTTTGTCTCATATGGCTTCACCGAAGAACAGGCGGAAGCCATTACGGACGTTTTACTGACAGCTGACCTTTTTGGCATCGAGTCACACGGTGTTCAGAGAATGGTCCGTTACCATGATGAAATCACAAGAGGAATGGTTGACGTAAAGGCCAAGCCAGACATTTTATATGAAACGGATTTATCTGCTGTCCTGGATGCGAACAAGGCCATGGGCCAGTTAACTTCAATAAAGGCTATGTCTCTTGCGATCGGGAAAGCTGACCAATTTGGAATCGGACTCGTTACGGTTCGAAATTCCAATCATTACGGTATTGCCGGTTACTATGCCAAAATGGCTTGCGACCATGATCTGATCGGTATCAGCATGACCAATACGGAAGCCATTATGGTACCGACTTTTGGAC
>JAGPFK010000207.1 GCA_018056585.1 Clostridia bacterium
GCAGCCGACACAGCTGCAAGACAAAAGACCCGACACGACGATGCAGTAATGTTTGGAATCAGTATCAAAACATTTCCTGAATCTTCGCTGTTAAGGAGGCCTGTTTTGAAAAACATCTTTTCCATTGGTGTCATTTTAACCGGCATGGGCAGCGATGGTGCAAAAGGCCTTCTGGCAATGCGCCGTAATGGTTCTTTTACCATCGGACAAGATGAAGAAAGCTGTGTCGTCTATGGCATGCCCCGTGTCGCCTTTGAAATGGGGGCTGTTTGCCGCGAGGCTTCAATTGCTGAAATTCCAAATTTGCTGCTGGATCTATGTCAAAATTAGCCTCAAATGATTTTATCTGGTCTTTTTACAGATCGAATCAACAATTGCCCGTTCACAGAGAAAAATTCAATGGTGCGGCCATAGTCAGCACCTGTGTCCTCCGCGATCAGAGGGATTTGAAGCCGCTGCAAGGCGGACCGAACCGCTTGTACGTTTCGCTCGCCGATGTTGATCGTGTTTTGACTGCCAAACAACCGGGCTCCTCCTGCGATTTTGGCTGTCAGTCTATGACGGCTCGCTCCCATCTGAATCATTTCCGATAACAAATCCGGGATAGCCGTATCAGCGAATTTAGGCCGATGTATGTCTCCCATACAAAGGGTTGAATCCGGAAGTAAAATATGTGCCATTCCAATGCAGCCGAGTAATGAATCCCGAAGGCAAACGCCAACACAGGAGCCCAGCGCGTAAGTCAATAACGACGATGGCTTCTGAGTTGTTTTATAATCTGAAATACCAACCACAATCCGCTCAGCCATCGCTAACGCCCAGGCGCTTCATCAGCCGGGCCAGCGATTGTGGATCCGGCATAATGAGCAAATGACAGGAAACGGATTCATTGCCACTTCCAAAATCTTCTCTGACAAAAAGTACTTTATCGCCTAAAAGACCAAAAATGCTTGCCGGATAACTGAGCAACGCGCCGATCATGTCTATGGCTAAAGCAGGTGCGGTCAAAGCAATGCGAAAACCCGTCAGATCAGCTAACGCGTTGATGTAGGCGCCGGCAACAATGTTGCCGATCTCTTCAAGAGCCGATAAATCCATGGCGTCCAAAGCACCATGCTCATCTTCTGCTGGGCTGTTGCGTAACAGTTTCAAAAGCGATACCGCTTGTGGCCGCTCCAGAAGATAAAGGAGCATTCCGTCAAGGTCACCATAAAAAGTCATCAGAACCCCTACTGCCTCAGCCTCGAGATCACCCAGAAAGCTTGACAGATCACGGATCGGGATGATACGCAGCTGAGGGACCGTCATGGTGACACGCTCGGAAAGGATATGAGCCAAAGCGGTTGCCGCATTTCCAGCGCCGATATTGGATACTTCTTTGAGCGCATCCAGCTCCAGTGCGTTCAGATCAAGATAATCTTTGCCCTCCATATGCATCTCCTGGTAAGCCAATCTTGGATCCCGATTACTAATACGATGATATCAAGAAAAACTTGAATGGAGATCGGTTGTAGAAGGGAAGATTGTTGATTAATGGAGAAGATCCTGATACCAAAGCAAAGCATCCAAATGAATATCACTGACTTTTTCCGGAGGAACGCCGACCCTTTTTGATAAATCAAAAACTTCATTCCATCTGGCTTGCTCATAAGCGATGACCAGCGAAAGAAGCCGATAAAGCGGATCGTTTTTATCACTACAGCGTGATTTAAAAAAAGCTAGACATTCCCCCACTCATGCGCTATAATTACAGACGAGGATCTGGTTGGCGATATACCGCCTTTAGTTTCGTGTCCTCAAAAATGACAAAGGAACATACAATGAAATCAAACTTAAATATCTACAATATAGATGATACACCCATCATTGCAGATATTCATCAGGTGAAATCATCTTTAACTATAGAACAAGTGAGCAGAGGTGAGTATGAACCCTTGTGGGATCACCTTGTCAAAAGCTATCATTACCTAGGGCATCAGAAAATTATCGGACCACGTGTAAAATATCTCATTTGGCTCAACGAACGCCCTGTCAGTGCCATAAGCTTCAACCAGGCTGCGTATAAAATGGCGGCTAGGGATCGGTTTATGGATTGGAAGGATGCAGAGAGAAAAAAGAACCTTGGTCACGTATTGAATAACAACCGGTTTTTAATTTTACCCTGGATACATATCAAAAATCTGGCATCCTATGTATTAGGGTTATCGATTCGACACTTGCAGACAGATTGGCCTGCAATTTACAACATAAAGCCGTATGTACTGGAAACGCTTGTTGATCAAAATCTTTACACCGGGACCAGTTATCGGGCATCAAATTGGATTTATATTGGAGAAAGCGGGGGATATGAAAAAGTTGGTCAGACATACAGGTACCATGGAAACAAAAAGGGAATCTACGTGTATGTCATTGAAAAAAACTTCAAAACATTAATAGGGTGTACAGGAAGGCCAGACCGGGTCCTCAAAAAACCAAAACCTCGGGAGATGGTCAAAGTGCAATTACAAACCAATGACTGGAATGAACAATTGATGGAAGAAGCTAAAGTAAAAGAAGTCGTAGATAAGCTGCCTGAGATGCTTCAAAACCATATGGAGCGTTTTCAGGGTTGTTTTAGCCGCTCCGAACAAGAATTTAACGGAAATATCTATGTTCAAGGACTGTTAAGTAACCTGGAACGAAAATCTATAGAGCCCATTGCTTTGGAATTGAACGACGATCCAAGGGGAGTTCGCAATCTCCAGTATTTCATGAAAGATGCAAAATGGGATGATCAGCAGGCACTGGCAATCTACCAACAGGGCCTTGCGGAGAAATTATCCCATCCCGGTGGTATGATCACCATCGATGAAAGTGGCAATGCCAAAAAGGGAAAGGAATCCGTTGGCGTTGCCCGTCAATACTGCGGAAATGTCGGAAAAGTAGATCATGCGCAAGTAGGTGTTTATGTCGGTTATTCCAACCCTGATGGTGGCTATGGGTTACTTAATGCTCGTCTATTTATGCCTGAAAAATGGTTTAGCGATGAATACGCAGAACGCAGGAAAAAATGTATGGTTCCAGAAGACATTACTTTCCAAACCAAGCCAGAGATTGCCCTGGACTTGCTTGGTGATATTGAAAAATCCGGTTTGTTTCAAGCCAAATGGGTTGGTGTGGACAGTTTATATGGAAACAGTAAACCGTTTTTAGATGCCATCCCTGACCGATACTGGTACTTCGCAGACATTCACAACGACACACGGGTATGGCGTTCGGAGCCATCATTTGAAATTCCTCCATATAAAGGGAAAGGACAGCCACCTGTCAAAAAGGCACCCACAACACCACCCGAAAAGGTTTCAGCCATCGCTGATGATGAAACAGTTCCATGGAAATTCGTTTGTCTTGGCGAAGGTTCTAAAGGTTCCATGTATGCAGACATCAAATGTTTGCGCATATACCGAGCCTTTGAAATGGATCATGGAGAATACGAAACCGAAGCTTGCTGGCTGTTTATTCGAAAGAGAGAGGACGGCAAAATACGCTATTCCGTCAGCAATGCCCCCGAAGAAACGAGTGAGGACGAATTATGCCAAGCATCAATCATGCGCTGGCCGATCGAACAGTCTTTCAATGAAATGAAAGGTCAATTGGGCATGGATCATATGGAAGCCAGATCCTGGCCGGCCTGGCACCGTCATGCCATCCTGGTATTCATTGCCTATGAATTTCTTTTGAATATCAGATTGCTTGTAACAGATAAAAAAAAAAGACCGATCTTATCCCTGAATATGGCACTGTCTCTTGTTGTAGCATCTCTTCAAAAGGATGAAGACTTTATCCAGAAGGCTATGAGAAAGATAGATTATCATTTAGGGCGTAATGCGATTGCCTTCAAATCCCATAGTTTGAAAAGAGAGCGATTGAGAGTAGCTAAAACGTAATTCACGCTGTAGTGATAAAGACCCGACGCTGATTGCCGAACCTTCCTACGGTATCGGCAGAGACG
>JAGPFK010000209.1 GCA_018056585.1 Clostridia bacterium
ATATTAAATGGCTGATACACATTGAGCCCCGCAAAGACGGGGCGGCTGATAAAATTCCGTCATGTCCTTCTTGTGGCTGCTGCACAAGCCGTAGGACGCATTGGTTTTCCCGCCGGTAAAGGGGTCCATCCGCAGTCTGCCGCCTCGCTGTCTTCGCACAATGCTGCCTTCTTCCCTGGCGTCCACGAATAAACAGTTTTATTGAAATCAAAGGTCATGACTACTCCTCACTATTCCTCTTTATTTGTGTGCCTGAATTCTTTCCTCGCTTGTTTTTCAGCTTGTTTCTTGAGATACTTGGAATTTTCCGCATCGAAGTCTAAGCCTTTCTTAGAGCAGCGGTCTTTCAAATCACGGATGCGGTTTTCCTCGCGCTTCCGATCGGCAGCTTCTTTCTCAATTCTGGCCTGCTCAGCAGGATCAATCCAATCCTCGCCACGGGCAAGCGTTGCCCGCTTTCTGCGCTCAAGAAGGTCTGTATTGATTTTCGACAGCTTCTTCTCAACATCCATAAAGGGTAACAGAATGAGATACATGGCTGCCATGATGAGATCCAATACATAGAAGGCCAGTGCCATAAAATTTGTAACCACCGCACCGGGAATCACGCCTTCCACATCTACAAAGCCCAATTTTAAAATGAAAGCCTCATAACCGCCCGCAAAGGGCGCATAAATGACAGACTGTAGAGCTCCGATGATGGCCACACCCAGCATGCCTTCCAGACGGAAACCAGATTGATGCTCCACACTGTCGTAGGCATAGCAAAGAAGCGTTCCTATGAGGTATGCGTTGGGCAGCATGCCCATCTGCCGGAGAAAGCCGGCGGCGAGTGAAGGTATAAGCTCAGAAGGGAAAATAATGCCTAAAATGCTGCCGATGAAGACACAGGCGTAGCCTGCGATAGACACATTGCGGATGCTGAATTTTTTGGATAAAGGATAGATAGCAAACGCTCCAATGCCGAGGGGGATCCCGGTGACCACCTGATAAATCGTGTACATCAGCGGGTTCTCGGCGCCGCCAAGAAGAAACTTGATGTAAAAATACATGACATTTCCGCCTTTAAAGTTATCCACGATACCGCTTATGGTGGTGAGGATCATCATGATCATGAAGTATTTGTTTGAAAGCAGTGCCTTGATCTGGTCACGCAGAGGGATTCTGTTCTCGTTTTCAAGCCCAACATCATGCGCGACATCTTCGGTAATACGTTCACGGGTATAGAAGTATTCCAACAACAGCAATGGGATCGCTGTTATGGATAGGGTGATCATTAAAACAGGATAACCTGTAATGTCCTTTTCCAACCAGAAGGGTAAGACTACCATGTTTATCAGCATACCGATGACAATACCGGAGATCAGTGTCCAGCAGAGCTGACGGATAAACTTGACTTGCATCTTCTCCTGTGGGTCACGGGTGGTCAGAGAAACGATTGTATCACGAAACAGATAGAAAAAGCTGGAGCCAATGGTGTGATAACAGATCAGCAGAAAAAAGAAATAATACCAGTAGCTTTCACCCAGAGCATTTGGACCCGGAAACAAAAATATCAGACAGCCGATGATAATAGACACAAAGCCGAAAATCAAATACCAGGGGCGCAATCTACCCTGTCTGGATTTTGTATGTTGGATGAGCCAGCCATTTAAAAGCCCCATGCCCACTGCGAGGATCTTTGCAATGGTCATGACGATCTCATATTTACCGCCCATGGCCTGGATCATCTCCACATTGGCTGTTCCGTACATGGCGCCAGTCTGCTGTGTGAAGAATTTTTCTACCAGCGCCGCAATGGTGTTGACCACAAAGATAAGACCCAGCGGGCCAATCAGGTGGCCAAGAATTTTTTCTTTTTTGGTAACAGAATGTACGGCCGCTTTAGAATCCATAAAGCTTTTTTCAAACAGGCCATGGTCCAACAGAGTTATTTCTTTCATGATCCGATTTCTCCGTTTCTGTTGATTTATTTATATTCATGTTTTCGTCTATGGAGGACAACTCTTTTACATGGTTATCAACCAGCATACAGCAGATTGAAAAATGCACAGTTACGTGACTCGTGCATATAATGTTTTATCCCATGATGCGTTTAGCGCAGCTTTTTTGTCTGTCAATCTCCAGATCAAAGATGCTATCTCAGTGCTGTTTATCTGTGATTGCTCGACTTTTTCGTTTTCATCGTTAGTGTAGCGCAAAGCTCTTGCTTTGTAATGTAATATTGGATAGAATAATACAATTAAGACCAAATGGAAATTAAAATGGATTTAAAAGAATTCTGCACGTTGTTTTATGCTTCGCACTATCTGCCGATTGCCCTCTTTACAAACGGCAGGCAGGTGGCATCTTTTTGTTCACTGGAAAAACCGATTGATGTGTTTTATTCGGCGTTACCCCATTTGCTGAGCGCGGAGCAAAATCCTGCTATATATACCTCTGCGACGGCGGGATTATATGGAGCGGTGAAAATCAATGGTACGGCGGATCGCATCATTGTCGGCCCAGTGTTCAGCGGCGTCATTTCTGATGAGGTTATCTATGAATTCATGCGAAATAATGCCATTTCTATGGAACATAAGAATGAAATAACTGTTTTTCTGTCCGCATTGCCGAAGTATACTTATAATCAGTTTCTGAACCTGTTGGCCTTCCTGCACCACAGTCTCAATGGCGAGACCATTGATCTGCTGGAGCATTTTCGCTTGGCGGATAAATCTGCTGAAGCCAAGATTGCAGCGCGCCACACCCTGCAATCAGTCCAGACGAAGGACATCAAAGACGAACACGGAACCTATCAGTTTGAGATGCTGATGATAGACTATGTTCGCCGGGGTGATACGGAGAAACTGAATATCCTTTTCGACGATGCATTGAAAAAACAAATACTGCATGAAGGCACGCTGGCGGAAAACCCCCTGAGGCAAGCCAAAAACCTGTTTATCGGCCTTGTTACCATGGTGGGTAAGGCAGGGGCGATTCAGGGTGGTATGGGCGTTGAAGAGGTCTACAATCTTATCGATTTGTATATTCAGGAGTGTGAAAAAGCGCAGTCCATTGAATTGATCAAAGTACTGCAATATCATATGCTGTTTGATTTTACAGAGCGTGTGGCACGCAGTCAGGTGCCGCCTAACCTCTCAAAAGATATATTTACCTGCGTCCAGTTCATTAAAAATCATACCAATGATCATATTGGGATTAACGATGTCGCGAACCATATTGGTAAAAGCCGCGCCTATGTAACCCAGAAGTTCAAGAAAGAGCTGGGAAAGACCATCAATGATTTTATCATGGAGTGTAAATTGAAGGACGCTTGCAGTCTACTGCTGCATTCGGATCTTTCCATATCTGAGATCAGCGACTATTTGTGCTTTGCGAATCAGCCCTATTTCCAAAATAAATTTCGCCAAATCGTCGGCGTCACACCTGCTGTTTTTCGCCGTAACACTGTTCAAGGTGTTTATCGCGAGTTAAAATCTGAATCATAAAAGGTGTTAGCGCTTGTTCGGAAACAGTCGCTTCCTTTTTGACTCTCCATTGACAGTCTTTTTGATCATCGTTGCTTCATTTAGCTATTGTCTCGGGACGTTTCAATTACCGACGATGAGACTTCTGCTTTCATGTTTCCTGCTATCTTTATCAAACGCTTTATTTGGTTTAAAATATCTTTATGGATGAATGAAGCTGTCTATGACATCAGATTCATGATCAGGTCGTTTTGAAACATGATGTATCGGCAGGATTGCTGACTATGTGGCTTACGGTGGGTCCGACTGACTCACGAGCACTCAGGGAGGATAAAACCAAGATCCGTAACAGAGTATTTAAAAGGTCATATTAGTTTTTTTATCATATAAAAGAAAGGCTGTACATTTCGGATGAGTTCAAAACCTAATTTTCTTTTTATCCTGACTGATGATCAGGGGCCATGGGCGATGCATTGTGCCGGCAATCCGGATATCTTAACACCCAATATAGAC
>JAGPFK010000208.1 GCA_018056585.1 Clostridia bacterium
TCCTCGTTCTCCTTGATTTATCAGGATAAGATGATGACTCGAATGGTTACCATTCGACTTCCTTCAATTATACCATAATCTTAAAAAAACTCTGATGCTCATCTTGAAGCTGGTGTCCATCTGGCTGTGGCTCCACAAGGAAGAAAAACAGGGCGTTTGGATGCCGGCAGACATATTTCTTCAGAAACGGCCGTGCCGCCATATTGCGGGCAGACCAACAAATTGAGCATGTTGACAAGGACCGTGGGCGCTAAGGCGGTTGCATAAGCATTCAAAAGAAAAAACAAAGGACTTGAAGATAAAAGATGTGCACATTGATCCACAAGATGATATAAGCCATCCTCAATTTTCCATAATTCTCCGGACGGGCCGCGTCCAAATGCAGGCGGATCCATCAGAATGGCGTCATAATGATGGCCTCGGCGTAGTTCTCGTGCAACGAATTTCTGTACATCGTCACTGATAAAGCGGACCGTCTTTGTTTCTAATCCAGACAGCCGCAAATTTTCTTTGGCACGTTCATTCATGCCCTTCGATGCATCCAGATGAACAACCAGATCAGCGCCTGCGGCAGCACAGGCAACGGTCGCACCACCTGTGTAGGCAAACAGATTAAGGACATGGACCGAGCGCCCGGATTGGACTGCTTTCTGAATCAAACTGATGCAAAAATCCCAGTTGGCTGCTTGTTCCGGAAACAGTCCTGTATGTTTAAATCCCATGAGTTCCAGGCGAAAGTTAAGCCGGCCAGCCGGACTGTCATAATGAATGACCCATGGATCAGGCACGGTGCAGCGGCATTTCCAGGATCCTCCCCCCTGATTGCTCCGAATGTACCAAGCATCTGGCTGAGGCCAGGGATCATGAGGCCATATAGCCTGAGGTTCCGGACGATTTAAAAGAACAGAGCCCCAACGCTCTAATTTTTCACCCCGGCCCGCATCAATCAGTTCGAAGTCCTGCCATCGGTCAGCTAAAAACACAAACGATCCTCCCCTCCATCTTCTGATGTCCGTGTTCTTAAGAAGTAAGACAAAAATCATTTCAGATCTCAACGGTATTATATCGAAGGTATTATATCGAAAACAATGGCTCAGAAAAATCACTTGCTCCAATTTGATTTAAAATATGCTTTAAAACGGATTTTTACATAAAATTGAACAATCTTGACAAAATGGTCATAAAAGTACAATTTAGGTTATAATCAAAACAAGTTCATGGTTTTACCGTTGAAAGAGGTTGGTGAATTCGATGGGAAAAACGCCCCATATTTTAATCTGTGATGATGACCCGGTCATCCATGAATCATTAGGCTTATACCTGAAAGCAGAACATTATTCTTTCAGTTCTGCATATGATGGGGAGCAAGCTCTCCAAATGGCTGAAAGCGAACAACCTGATCTGATCATCCTGGACCTGATGATGCCTAAAATAGCCGGTACGGATGTCTGCAGAGAAATCAGAAAGCACAGCAACGTTCCGATCATCATGCTGACAGCCAAAGGAGAAGAAATTGACCGTGTTCTGGGGCTAGAGCTCGGTGCTGATGATTACATTGTCAAACCCTTTAGTCCAAGAGAAGTCATTGCCAGAATCAAAGCAGTTTTACGTCGTTTGGGTGAAAACAAGCAGGAAAACAACTCAATTCTGCGGTTTGATGGACTCGAGATAAATATTGATAACTATCAGGTTAAAGTCAACGGGGAAACGGTTCCCTGCACGCCCAAGGAGGTTGAAATATTGCATTTTCTGGCTTCACATCCAGGACAGGTCATGAGTCGTGAGCAGATTTTGTCTAAAGTCTGGGGTTATGACTATTTTGGCGATACAAGAACCGTTGACACCCATATTAAACGGATCCGCCAGAAAATAGCCGGTGATAATGCATCGTGGGGTTTGATTACGGTTTACGGCGTTGGATATAAATTTGAGGTTTTTCATTAAATGCATAAAAGCGTTTTTTTTCGCCGCGTTTTGTTGCTTTTAATTCTGGCTTTATTGCTCTGGGCCTTGCTGACCGCGCTTATTTATAACGTGGTCTCGAGGCCTATTTTCACACGCATCAAAGTCAATGAGCTGCAACCAAAAGCTGAATCCATCGCAGCTATGGCTTCGCGAACCTTTATGCAGTCTGACCCCTTTTTTAATGAATTGATTGAATCCTCAACAGAGTTTTTAGATGTCTGGATTTTTGTGGTAGACGGTTTGAGCGGAGAATTTCGAAATTCGGTGATGCCGGATGATGCCTTGGATGCAGAACAGGAAATTCGTCATTTAATTGTAAGTCATATGGATCCGCTTCTGTCCGGACAATACACTTCCCTATGGTTTACCAGCCGATTGCGGAACGCTTCCACCGGTGAAATGCTGTTCATTGGCGTCCCGGTTTACACACGTTTTGGAGTCCGAAGCACCATCATCGGCGCTGTATTTTTTGTTCATCCCATGAAAGAACTGAATGCCGGTTTCAGCAGTATGAACATCGCTTTGTTGGCCTCTTCCCTCCTCGTTTTTCTCATCATGATCATCCCGGCTTATCTGGCAACGGCTCGTTTAACACGTCCGCTCCGGCAAACACGCGATGTCGCACTCGCCATGGCAGCAGGTGACTTCTCCGTCCGGGCTGAAGTAAAACAAAAAGATGAAATTGGCGAACTGGCCATGACCATGAATAACCTGGCCGAGAATTTATCCAAAACCATATCCGACCTGGTCCTGGAGCGAAATAGGCTCAAACAAATTCTGGAGGGAATGAGTGATGGCCTGATCGCAGTAGATCAAGCGGGTCATTACACGCAGGCCAACCCGGCAGCCTGGTCCCTGTTGGGGCTGGAAAACAAGCCGGATCATCCTGTCGATCCCCTGACTTGCTATCCCCAATTAGCAGAAATTTTTCAAAAAGCAATACAGACTGGTAAGCGCCTGGTCGAGCAGTTATCTGTGGCAGGCCGCATTATCCGCGTTCAGGCGGCTCCTTTGACAGATGAGAAAGAACAGATAGTCGGTGCTGTGGCTCTTCTGCATGACATCACAGAATCTGAACGTCTCGAACAAACACGCCGTGATTATGTCGCCAATGTTTCGCATGAGCTGCGTTCACCATTGACAGCGATGCGCGCATTAATCGAGCCTTTAAGTGATGGCATGGTCCCGGATGAAGCGGACAGGCAGCGGTACTATCATATTCTATTGCGTGAGATTATCCGTTTGTCACATTTAATCGACGACATGCTTGAACTGTCGCGTCTTCAGGCTGGCACACTGCCCATCCAGGAAAAAATTTTTGATTTGTCTGTTATGCTGCGCGATTTAGCGATCAAATACGGACCCCAGGCAGAGGAAGAGGGGCTTTTATTGATTTTGCCGGATCATTTAGAGGATTGCCCGCTGGTTGTGGGGGATCCGGAACGCGTGGAACAGGTCATGGTGATTCTCATTGACAATGCCCTTAAGTTTACACCGGAAGGCGGCCAGATCACGTTGTCAGTGGATTGGGATGATGAGTCTGTGCGTGTTCATGTCAGGGATAACGGCATCGGCATTGCACCGAATGACATAAGTCACGTCTTCGATCGGTTTTACAAAGCAGATAAAGCCCACCAACAGCCTGGCACTGGCCTTGGCTTGTCTATTGCCAAAGAAATCCTTCAACGGATGGGACAAACCATTTCTGTACAAAGCAAAGAAGGAGAAGGAACCGTCTTCACCTTTACATTGAAGCGCGCTGATCAAAATAAGAAAGAGACAACGACTTCAGACCTTATACCTGGCGCAGTCAGCAAAGATGAAATCGCAGCACGGGCAAAACTGACGTGATTTTGTTATTTTCATGTCATAGTCTCTTCATAAACAATCGTTACAATAAAAGTATGCTGGCAAGTGAATTCTGGAAAGGATGAATCTCATGGTCCTTGTCTGTGCCACGGATCAGGAATCCTGCGATTGGCTGATCGAGGCCGGGAAAAATCTGGCCATTCTGATGG
>JAGPFK010000210.1 GCA_018056585.1 Clostridia bacterium
TCATGACAGAGGTGGACGGGTGAACGACAATCGGCAGAATATTATCGACGCAACGGAACGCCTGTTGCAAACGCATGGATTGGCGCGCCTGACGACTCGCTCAATCGCCCGTGAAGCGAAAGTCGCCGAGGGGTTGATTTATCATCATTTCAAGGACAAGGCTGAACTCATCTTTGAAGTGGTTGAAACACGCATGCGTGAAACAAAAAACATTATGCGGAACCTGCCGCTGGAGGTAGGCAAAAGCACTCTCCTGAAAAATCTGGAGGGCGTTTTACTTTCCGTCTATCACGCGCACTATGAAATAACGCCGATTATCAACTCTATTTTCGCCGATCAAAAGTTACGCGACCGTCTGCAGGAGATCGTGAAAGAACGGAATATGGGTCCACAATATGCCATTGAAGGACTGGATGTTTATCTGGCCGCGGAGCAGCGACTGGGGCGGCTCTCGGAGGCTATCGACACCAAGGTGCTGGCCAAATGCCTGTGGATGCTCAGCATTCAGTCTGCCATGCTGGACCGGTGGATGGGAAAAGAAAACGATACCAGGCGTGTCCGTCAGGAAATACGCGATTATTTAAAAACGCTGATGGCAGGCATTGAGCCGCGGCAGGGCATGAAGAAAAAAATGATGCAAGAAAGAATAAATAAAAAACTTTAATACTTTTTGTATTGAATCAAAGAGGTGCCTAATGAAAATCAAAAACAAATCAGGAGTAATGATTATTTCGGCCTTTCTAACTTTTTGTTTCATGCTAAGCGGTTGCGGCGAGAAAAAAACGGGCGGACCGCCACCCATGCCGGAAGTAGCCGTGGTGACCATACAAACGAAACCTGTCGTCACGACAACGGAATTGTCCGGCAGGACATCCGCCAATCAGGTTGCCGAAGTACGCCCTCAGGTTGGCGGTATCGTCCAGAAACGATTCTTTACGGAAGGTTCTGACGTTAAGGCTGGACAAACCCTTTTCCAGATAGATCCCGCACTGTATCAGACGGCTCTTGCCAGAGCCGAGGCCAATCTCACAGCTCTTCAGCTTAAAACCAATCGTTTACGTGAATTACTGGCCGACAAAGCCGTCAGCAAGCAGGAGTATGATGATGTGGAAGCGGCATTCAAACAGCTTCAGGCAGAAGTACAAACGGCGCGCATCAATCTGAAATACACAAGCATTACAGCACCCATTTCCGGCCGTATCGGCAAGTCGAATGTAACGGAAGGAGCTCTTGTTACAGCCTATCAGCCACTGGCATTAGCAACGATACAAAAGATGGATCCCATGTATGTGGATGTCACCCAATCCACTTCGGATATCCTGAAATTGCGTCGCCAATTCCAGGAAGGACAACTGGCCAGAAATGGTGAAAATCAGCGCCAGGTGAAACTCCTTTTGGATGACGGTTCGGAATACCCCTTGAAAGGAAAGCTCCAGTTCCAGGATGTCACAGTCGATCCGACCACCGGATCGGTTATTTTACGCATGGTGTTTCCCAATCCCAAAGGCGTCCTGATGCCGGGAATGTTTGTCCGGGCAATTATCCAGGAAGGCATTCATAAAAATGCCATCCTGGTTCCGCAGCAGGCCGTTTCCCGCGATCCCAAGGGAAATCCCCAGGTATTGATAGTCGATAAAGACGGCAATGTTCAACAAAAACAACTTACGCTTGATCGCGCCATCGGTAATGAGTGGCTGGTTTCTTCCGGCCTCGAACAAGGTGATCAGGTCATCGTCGAAGGAATATCGAAAGTCAAGCCGGGGAGTCCCGTAAAAGTTGTTCCTTTTGCAAGCAGTGGGAAAAACAGCGGGGGAAATGCGAATGCCGCCCCTACCGCCAAAACAAAATAACGGAGGACTCTGATGTTATCGAAATTTTTCCTGGATCGTCCTGTTTTTGCCTGGGTGATTGCCATCATCATCATGGCAGCGGGAGCGCTGGCTATCTATAATCTGCCTGTTTCTCAGTATCCTCCGATCGCCCCGCCCACCATCGCCATTGACGCCAGTTATCCCGGCGCATCGGCGGAAACTGTTGAGAACAGCGTTACACAGATCATTGAACAGAAAATGACCGGTTTTGATAACCTGCTTTATATGACCGCCACCAGCGATTCGGCAGGGTCATCGCGCATCGAACTGACTTTCCAGGCGGGCACCGACCCGGATGTTGCCTGGTCTCAGGTCCAGAACAAATTGCAGCTCGCCATGACGAGCCTTCCCGATACCGTGCGAAACGGAGGCATCACCGTCAACAAGTCAACACGCAATTACCTGTTGATCGTAGGACTGATCTCTGAAGACGGCAGCATGGATAGAAACGATCTGCAGGACTATGCAAAATCCAATTTGGAAAAAATTCTGGCCAGGGTGCCGGGCGTGGGTGAAGTCGCTGTATTCGGCAGCGGTTACGCCATGCGTGTCTGGCTTAATCCCGACAAACTGACCGGTTATCACCTGACGATTGAGGATGTCATTGCGGCATTGAAAACCTACAACGTGGAAGTTTCCGCCGGCCAGCTCGGCGGGGCACCGGCAATAGGAGGACAGCGCCTGAACGCCTCCATTGTTGTTCAGAATATGCTGAAAACACCCGAAGAATTTGCCGCCATTCCAGTTCGCATCAATCCTGACGGTTCCATTATCCGGATTCGCGACATCGGCCGGACAGAACTGGGAACCGAAGTGTACGATATTCAGGCAGAATACAATGGTAAGCCTGCAACCGGTCTGGCTATCCGGCAGGCGGCGGGCGCCAACGCCCTCGATACGGCGGATAGCGTCAAAGCCAAACTGGAGGAGCTGAGTAAATTCTTTCCGAAGGGACTGAAAGTCGTCTACCCTTATGAAACAACGCCGTTTATTAGAGTGGCCATCAGTGAGGTTGTCAAAACTCTTTTTGAAGCCATTCTTCTGGTTTTTCTGGTCATGCTGCTTTTCCTGGGCAACATCCGGGCAACATTAATTCCGACCATTGCCGTGCCGGTTGTTCTTCTGGGAACATTCGCAATCCTGGGACTTTTCGGCTACTCGATCAATATGCTCACAATGTTTGCCATGGTGTTAGCCATCGGCCTTCTGGTGGACGATGCGATTGTTGTCGTGGAAAACGTGGAAAGAATCATGTCCGAAGAAGGCATCCCGCCCAAGGAAGCCACCGCCAAATCCATGGAGCAGATTACCAGCGCTCTGATTGGTATCGGCTTGGTTCTCTCGGCCGTGTTCGGTCCCATGGCATTTTTCCCGGGTTCAACAGGAGTTATTTATCGCCAGTTCTCTATAACCATCATTTCCGCCATGCTGCTGTCGGTGGTTGTGGCGTTGATCCTGACACCGGTACTTTGCGCCTCGCTGCTCAAACCGGTGAAAGCCGGACACGAACCGGCGGAAGGCGCGCATCCCCTTTTTCGTCCGTTTTTTCTGTGGTTTGACCGTGGATTTTTCGGTTTAAGAAAAAAATATGTAGATCTGGTCGGCCATTCCCTGACCAGACAAAAACGCTACCTGATTGTTTTCATGGTCATCGTCGTAGCCATGGGATTTTTATATTTACGCATGCCTACGGCCTATCTGCCTGATGAAGATCAGGGAATCCTGCTGGCTCAGGTCCTCATGCCTAAAGGGTCCACGATGGAACAAACGAAAGCCGTCACCAAGAAAATTGAACATTATTTCAAGGAAAACGAAAAAGAAGCGGTGGAATCCTGCATGACCCTTACCGGTATGGGATTTTCCGGCCGGGCGCAGAACAACGGGATGGTGTTCATCAAGTTAAAGGACTGGAAACTGAGGAATCGTGCCGATCTCAAGGTAAAAGCCATTGCCGGACGAGCCATGATGGCTCTTTCGGGTATCCGGGAAGCCATGGTTTTTGCTTTCCCGCCGCCCGCCGTTGCGGAATTGGGCATGGCCAAGGGAATCGACTTTGAACTTCTGGATCGGGGCGGACTTGGCCATCAGGCTTTGCTTCA
>JAGPFK010000211.1 GCA_018056585.1 Clostridia bacterium
GCGTTATCCGTTTGCACGGGAAGTCGGCTATATCATCTACGGGCAAACAGAAACTGGCCGGGTGACACTTCGCTTTCATTTAGAAAACGATCGCATTCAATCGATCGAACTAAAACTGGATTAGATGTCCTGGCGCGTCAGGAATCCAGAAGCCGTTTTTTCAAAAGACTCTGCTCTTTTTGTGATAAGCCGCAAAGCCGCAAATATTCCTCTATGGAGCCGTACTGCTCTTCTATATGTTTTAAGGTCTGTTCCATATAGCGGGCCGGCGTTGTGAAGAAACGCCGGTCTGCTTTTGGTATATTGTGAATGAAGGTATCAAACCAGGGTTGAAGCTTCGATTCGCTGAGGCTGTAGTCAGAAACAATGGTCTCTTTATCAACACCGGCCAGCGACAACAGAAGGGCTGCGATGAGACCGGTCCGGTCTTTCCCATGCGTGCAATGAAAAAGGACCGCGCCCTCTTTTGCCCCGAGCATCGTTTTCAGGACTCTCGCGACGGCTGGTTTTGAATGATCCAGAATATAAAGGTAAAGGTCCACTAATTCAATATCTTTTTCCTGATCCTTTTGCAGACGCATCATATCCTGCTCCAGGCTGGGTCCAAGCAGGGGAATATGGACATATTGAACGAGGGGATGATCTTTCAAGCTGTTTGGCTGTTGATTGACTTCATTTAGGCTGCGCAAATCAATGATGTGGCGTATAGGATAAGACAGAAGACGTTCCTGATCAGACTGACTCAAGCGAACCGGCGCGTCAGAGCGAACGAAACGGAAAAATTGTGTCTTTTGGCCATGCTGTGTGGGATGTCCGCCCAAATCGCGGATGTTGTATAGTGTATCCATTGCCTGAAGCATGCGATGATCGGGTTCTGGATTTGTCATTTTAACCTCCAACAATGAAAAAAGCCGGATATAAAGCATCATTTCTGTAGATTTTGCGACTGGTATTTAACCCTTGTTTTCCTGTATGATTATATCATAGTATATTATGATTGCGGGGAGGTGATAAGGGATGGGTACGCAGCCGGAACCGACACAACAAGCAAGGCAATCTCAAACAAATCGGAAAAAACCAACCATCCGAGTTGATGCAGACGCCTGTCCCGCTGTTGTTCGTCACATTATTGAGCGTGTTGCACGTAAAAGACACATGGACCTGATTTTCTATATTGATGAAAATCATGAGCTTTATCCGTCCTATGGACGCGTCGAACAGGTTGGCCAGGGACACGATGCGGTTGATCTGGCTTTGATCAATGATGTTGTCAGTGGAGATGTGGTTGTGACTCAGGACTACGGTCTGGCGGCCCTGGTTCTTGCCAGGCGCGCTGAAGCCATCCATCCGGGCGGGCGCATTTTCAATGACAAGAACATTGATCAGCTTTTGTTCGAACGTCATTTGTCAGCCAAAGCCAGGCAGGCTGGACAGCGAATGGTCAATCCCAAACGGCGCAGAACAGAAGAGGACAAAAGCTTCGAAGAACAATTGTGTTTGATTCTTGACCGACTGACTCAATCTCAGCCGCCAGCGCAAGATGAGTAGCGTTGGATCGTGTCGGGGGCAGCAAGCTACGATTTCTTATATTGGAACACAAAACAATTGCCCTGATCTTCTGCCTTCAGATGCAAATCGGGTCCAGAAAGAAATTTGACCTGATAGTCTTCAGTTATTTTTTCAAGGAATGGGGCAGCTGTTGTAATAGGCATACGGCCAAAACCGATTTGATAATGCATGGGTGCGACATTTCTGGGTTGCAGCAGCTTTGCTGTTAAAACGGCTTCTTTCGCGTCGATGGTGTAGTAACCGCCAACCGGCAGCAAAAGAAGGTCAACCAGTCCGATGGCATCTGCTTGTTCTTGGCTGAGCAAATGGCCCAAATCACCCAGGTGCGCCATGGTGAAGCCGGTCGTATGGATGATATGGATCTGGTTAAGCCCGCGCTTTTTGCCTTTTGCGTCGTCATGATATGTCTGTAAGGTTTTGACATAGAAGTAAGCATCATCCGTGTCGGGCCAGGGTGCATCTAAATCCACAAAACGGAGTGGATTTTCCGGTGCCGGTAAAAAATTCACAGAATCACGATAATGATGGTCCTCGTGATCATGAGACGCCAGCATGGCATGCGCTTTGACCATGAGCGGCGGATAGCCGATCATCTCTGGTTTGTATGGGTCCAGAACCAAAGACCATGTCCCATTGTCAATCTGAAAACAGGAATGGCCATGCCATGTTACCTTTATGGTTTGATTTGTCATTCGATCATCTCCCTTTTTTATAATCCAGGCCACATCATCCTGCACAGGCTAAACAGCCGTTTCGTCTTTATTTTACCGCGAATGGACCTGCAAGGACAATGTTTGACCTTTTTCGGCTCAATTTGATATAATTGGTCTGACCACCTGACCAATAATGGAGGTTGTTGTGAAAATCGATCCGGTCCGTTCAAAAAGATTATATCAAGATGTGGTGGAGCAGCTGATTCTCCAAATATCCTGCAACCAATTAAAACCAGGTGAAAAATTGCCGCCGGAAAGAGAATTGGCTCAGCAATTTGGCGTCAGCCGCGCATCGATCCGTGAAGCATTCCGTGTCCTTGAGATGATCGGCCTGCTTGAAGTTCGGCCGGGTGGCGGCACCTACATTACGGATTTGAATATTGTTCCGTTTATAACCACACTAAGCCCCCTTTTTGTTCGTCAGGAAAGAAGAGAGCAGGATCTTCTGGATTTCAGGCTGTTGATCGAAACAGAAGCAGCCCGATTGGCTGCAAAAAATCATTTGCCTCAGGGCCTTGAAGCCATGCGAACGGCCATTGGCGTGATGGAGGCATCGATTGAAGAGAGGGAAGCAAGCAAAGGGGCCGAAGCAGATATTGGTTTTCACCAGGCCGTTTTTAAGTGTTCAGATAACGTTGTGCTCATGAAAGTAGCCGAATGTGTTTCGTGTCTGCTGGAAAATTCAGTTCGATTGAATCGTGTTAAAATCCTGAGGGATGCCGAAAACGCCAGGGTATTACTTGAACAGCACCGTCATATTCTAAAGGCCATTGAATCCGGAAAAGAAACCGAGGCCATGCAGGCGATGCTAGAACATCTGCAATTTGTTGAGCAATCGCTTCAAGAATCCGAAAATAACCCTTCAAAAGCTATTTCAGACACAACGGAGTGACTATGAATATTATTGTCTGTATGAAACAAGTTCCGGCTTCCACTCAAGTCCGCGTTGATGAACAAACCGGGGTTCTGATCCGGGATGGGATTGAGTGTAAAATGAATCCATACGACCTTTTCGCTATCGAAACGGCTTTACAGTTGCGTGAACAAAAAGGCGGCCATGTGACCGCCCTTTCCATGGGACCGCTTCAGGCAAAGGCTGTTCTGGAAGAAGCGATGGCTATGGGGGCAGATGAGGCTTTTTTGCTGTCCGATCATCGTTTTGCAGGTGCGGACGTTCTGGCGACCAGCTACACATTGTCACAAGGGATCCGGCAACTATCACCTTTTGATCTGATTATCTGCGGGAAACAGACCACAGATGGCGACACAGCCCAGGTCGGACCTGAATTGGCCGAGTTTTTAGATTTGCCTCATGCGGCCAATGTGTCCGCTATCAATAGGGTTGCACACGATCATTTGATCTTGTCTGTCAATCTGGAAAACACGATTCAAAAACAAAGGATCGAATTGCCTTCGCTGATCACAGTTGAGAAGGATCTCAACACCCCCAGATTGCCGTCATATCGCCGCATGCTCCTGATGCAAACTGTGAAGATCCCTGTTTTAACGATGGATGATTTTGAAGACCAGGATGAATCGCATTATGGATTGGCCGGCTCACCAACGCAGTTTAAACGTATCTTTCCGCCTGTTCATGAACACGAAAAATGTGCTTACACAGGTGATCCAGAGG
>JAGPFK010000212.1 GCA_018056585.1 Clostridia bacterium
ATCCAATTCAGGCAAAGCAACCAACTCGCGGTAGTCTGTAAAAATCAACGCATCTTCCGATCCAAACTCTGCCGCCGCTTTTTCGGCGCGCTCCCGAATGATGTCACAGAACGCAACCATCTGAACATTTTCCAGTTTTTTGAGTGCTGGCATGTGTTTCCCATTCGCTATCCCGCCACAACCGACAATACCAACCTTGTAAATTTTCTTTGACATAAACAAATCCTCCTGTTTCAGAATTTCTTTTACGATTCGGCAAGCATATGCCTGATGTTTTCGTAACTGATTTTGATGCTTTCAAACGGATCCCGGGTAAATGCTTCCTGTTCGACGATCAGCCCCCGTTCCAGGATGCCGTTTTTTCTGGCAACGGCGATGATGGACGAAAAATCAATGATGCCATTACCAACCTCAACATTGATATCAGAGCCTTCCAATTCTTTGTAGTTGGCATTGATATCTTTAAAATGCAAGGGTCCGGCCAAATCTTTAAGGCTGTCTATGTAAGCAACAGGATCGACATCCGCATATTGAGCCCAACAGGTATCCACCTCGGCCACGATTCGGACACCTGCGCTGTTTTGCAGAATCAGATTCAAAGCATACACACCATCGAATTGAATGAATTCA
Source organism: Clostridia bacterium (assembly GCA_018056585.1). Taxonomy (GTDB): domain Bacteria; phylum Bacillota; class Clostridia; order Saccharofermentanales; family UBA5734; genus JAAYBY01. The sequence goes on from JAGPFK010000212.1 coordinate 631, forward strand.
TGATGGTGATTGTGGTAGCCGACCTGAATGCCCCAGGGCTCAAGCGCTTGTGCCGCCCGGACGAGAATATCGGATATCTTTTTGCAATCTTCTTTGCAACGAATTGGATAACCGGGACAGATAACCCACGATAAGCCCAGCTCCCGGCTGAAAGAAACCACGTCATCCAGGTGATTTTCCAGCAAATCAGCGCCAACATGAGATGAATAAGGCAACAAACCAATCCGTTCCAGCTCGTTTTTAAGTTTTTTTGCGCTGTAGCCTCCATATCCCGCGAATTCAACACAATCATAGCCTGCCGCCTTGACTTTCTCGAGTGACCCAAAGAAGTCCCGCTCCAATTCAGAACGAATAGAATAAAGCTGTAGACCAATTTTCGTTTCCATCATGATGCACCTCGTTCATCCTTTGCATTTTTCATGCATTCAAAAGTACGCGATCAAAAACGTTGCGAAACAAACAACTGAAATCAGTCTAGCAAATCGACAGCCGCTTAAGTAGTCATAAGATGCTCAATAGTATAAAATATTTGTCGTAAGTCTCTTATCAGAAAGGACTGTGCCATTGTGAATGAACCCTACACCGGAAAACCGTATTATGAGCCAGAAATGAAAGCAAAAGGCATGCCCGCTTATCCTTTCAGCTGTCATTTGCAAACTTATGAAGGAGAGCCTTTGATGTGTGCCGCCCACTGGCATTATGCGATTGAAATTTTATACGCGACACAGGGAAATGCTTCCGTCCTGCTCAATGGACAACTGTACCCTTTCCAGAAAGGAGACATGGTCTTAATTTCCACACGTGATGTTCACGCAATCTGGGGAGAGCCACAGACGCAATATATTTGTATCAAGTTTGATCCTGAAATATTATACACGGCTGCTTGTTTCGCCTTTGAATCCCGCTACGTATTGCCTTTTACCATGGCAAAATCCGCACCGCAAAAAGTTTTCCCAAAAGAGGAAATTGAAGGGACACACTTACCATCCATCATTTTTGAAATCATGGATGAATTATCCGAACAATCCTATGGCTTTGAACTGGCGGTCCGGACAAATATCAGCCGCATTTTCCTTTGGGTTCTGCGGAACTGGCACAACAAAGGCCTTCAATTGGGATCAGGCACCTATAAAGAACAGGACATGAGGCGGCTTCAAGTGATTTTCGATTATGTTGACAAACATTATATGGAGCCGTTATCTGTTGACCAGATGTCCAAATTATGCAACATGAGCTACAGTTATTTTTCCAGATACTTTAAAGCTGTTATCGGAAAGAGTTTTACCGATTACCTTAATTATGTCCGCATCACCGAAGCAGAAAAATTATTGCTGACCACGGATAAAACGGTTACAGAAATCGCCATGGAAACAGGGTTTGCCAGCACCAGTTATTTTATCAGCCAGTTTCGCCAGCAAAAGGCCTTATCGCCTGGCCAATATCGACTTCAGGTGATTAATTTGCAATAAGATGCTAAAACGCATAAATTCTTACAAGAATTCACCCTTGTCCCGATATATGATGGAAGTCAAAAGACAAAACGGGGGGTTTTAAAAAATGCTGAACATGGCAGAATGGATTGAATCCATCATAAAGGGAGAACATAGGCGGCCCTTACCCATTTTATCTTTTCCAGGCATTCAGATCCTGAATATCCGCGTCATCGATCTGATTCAAAGCGAAGTCCTTCAGGCCGAGTGTATGAAAGCCATTGCAGATCGCTATCCCATGCTCGCGGCAGTCAGCCTGATGGATTTATCCGTGGAAGCCGAAGCGTTTGGGGCCAAAACCATTTATTCTGATCACGAAGTGCCGGCAATTGTCGGCCAGCTCATCAAGACAGCAGACGACGCCCACTGCTTGTCCATTCCATCCGTTGGTTCGGGCAGAACCGGTCAAGCGATAAAAACCATTCAGATCGCTGCAGAAAAGATCACCGACCGGCCTGTTCTGGCCGGCATAATCGGCCCCTTTTCTTTGGCCTGCCGACTCATCGGCATGACGGAAATAATGTATTGGGCTGTTGATGATCCGGATCTTGTTTCGCTTGTTCTTGAAAAAGCGACAGATTTTTTGCAACGCTATGCGCTGGCATTTAAAGAAGCCGGAGCAAATGGCATCATTATGGCTGAGCCGGCTGCTGGCCTACTGTCTCCTGAATGGAACAGATCTTTTTCGGTCCATTACGTAAAAGAAATAATAAAAGCGGTGGAAGACGATCAGTTCATGGTTGTTTACCATAACTGCGGGAATACAACGCCTCTCATTGCAGACATCATCACAACAGGTGCCATGGCTTTTCATTTTGGCAACAGCATATCCATGGAAGATGTCATTCAAAAAATTCCCGGTGACCGGCTTGTCATGGGGAATATAGATCCAGCCTCTCAGTTCGTTCACGGAACGGAAGAATCCATTTATAAGGCGGCAAAAGATCTATGGGACCGGATGAAAAAATATCCTAACTTTATTCTTTCCTCCGGATGCGATATTCCGCCTCACGCGCCCCTTTCGAATATTGATGCCTTTTTTTCAGCCGTCACATAAAGAGCACGACGGCTCAATAGCGCGTATTGGGGTTAAGCAAGGAAGGTCGTTCAAAACGCGTTTTCGTGAAAATGTGCCTGTTTTGCAAAGATGCCTGATGAAAACCATGCATGCATTCCAGAACATGTAAGGCCAGGTCGCCGGACGCACGATGGTCGCGTTTGCCTTCCCGCAAGGCTCTTCCCATATCTGCAACACCTAAGCCCCGGCTGTTCTCCGAGTATGGGCGCGTCAGTTCAATTGTCCGGAATTCCGATTCATGAGCCAGGCAAACGCGCACCGGACCGCCGAATGTATTGGGGTCCGGCACGGACAGCGTTCCTTCACTGCCGTAAATCTCAATACGCGGCAACTCGGCAGCCCAAACATCAAAACTGGTCAGAATCGTCCCGATTGCGCCACATTCAAAATCAAGGATGCCCGCCACATGCGTGGGAACTTCCACATCGATGATCTGTCCTTTTTTTTCGCTGCTGGTGATCATCCGCTGTTTAAACGAAATGCCACAACTTCCGGTCAGACGCTTGGCCGGCCCAAGCATGGCAAAGAGAGCCGTCAGGTAATAAGGACCCATGTCAAACATTGGCCCGCCGCCTTCTTTGTAGTAAAATTCCGGATCCGGATGCCAGCTTTCATGACCATGACAGGTCATAAAAGCAGTTGCCCCGATTGGCCGGCCGATTGCACCGGAATCAATCAATTCAATGC
>JAGPFK010000213.1 GCA_018056585.1 Clostridia bacterium
CAAGACGCTTTGGCCAGATATCTGACATTCCACCTGAAGACAGGGATGAAAAAAAGATGGAAATAAGAATAGGTTTTAGAAATCTCAAACTGCGTCTTCATGCAGCATGAAGGGCATTGGATCTGCTCAGTTGTTCCAATCTGTTTTTGAGCGGTCTGAACACCACCAATAAAGAAAAACATAGCCCTCATCCCTTCTTATTGGATCCAGGAGCACTCATCGAAAACGGGTCATTTCGATCAGTCTCTGCGTTTTCTGAAACAGTCTCGATGGACGACTCGATTTCGCGGAGCGACTCATACATGAGCATTTCCATCGGCGGCAGGTCTTTGACGGAGCGAAGTCCAAACTCCATCAAAAACTGGTCTGTTGTTTCATATAGAATCGGACGGCCCGGTGTTTCCAGATGCCCGGCTTCCTGAATCAGATTGCGCTCAATCAGCCTGCTGATGATGCTATCGCTGTTGACTCCGCGCACCCTTTCGATTTGCGCCCGGGTAACCGGCTGATTGTAAGCGATGATGGCCAATGTTTCATAAGCGGCCTGAGACAGCGGCGGCCGCTGCCGAGGCAGAAAAAGGCGTTGAAGCACTGGTTTCATTTCCGGTTTGGTGCTGAGAAAGTAGCAGCCATTGATTTCCCGGAGTAAAAGGCCTCGTTGCCGGTCCCTGGCCATCCGATCAGCTAGACTGTTCAGGACCTGTCGCAAAACATCCTCCTCTAATCCGGTCATCTGCCTGATTTTTTCAAAGGGCAATGGATCACCGGCTGCAAAGAGCAAAGCTTCCACAGACGCGGCGGCGTCTTCCGCCGCCACACGAAAATCATCTGAATAATGGTTTAAATTCTGCTCTTCATTCATATTCTTTATCCTCAACCGGAATGGAGGTTGGATCAGGAAACCATTCATTTTCATTCGTTGCCGCATTCTTTTTAATCCGGATGACATCAAAAGGCTTTTCTTGGTGCGCTTCAACACGATTGAGGCGCATCAGTTCAAGCAAGGCCAAAAATCCTGTCACTCGTTCTGTCCGGCTGGTGCGGTCAGCCGGAAATAATTCGTTGAAAAAAATTTGTGTTTTTCGGACAACACAGTGCCAAATCTGTGCCATCTTCTCTTTCAACGAGACTTTTTCACGCTGGAGAATATGAATCATTCCAGATCGTTGATCCTGAAAACGAGCACTGTTTCTTTGGGACAAGCGCTGGCACGCTTCCCAGAATAAATCAGCCTGAAGCGGCTCAGGATCCATTGTCAGGCGCAGCCCGAGCCGGGCCGGCGGTTCCATGGGCTTAATGAAGAGGTCGGCATAGCATTCATGCCTTTTTTTGAGCGCTTCTGCCAATGTTTTGCAGCGCCGATACTCAAGGAGGCGCAGAATCAGCTCTTCGCGCGGATCTGGTTCGTCATATTCAGATCTTTCCTTCTGAGGCAAGAGCAGACGGGACTTAAGATGGAGCAGAGTCGAAGCCATCAGGAGGAAATCACTGGCCAGGTCCATATCCAGTTCATCCAGGTCCGATAGATAATCGATATATTGATCTGTGATTTCTGAGATCGGAATATCATAAATGTCAATTTTGTTTTTTTCAATCAGGTGGAAGAGAAGATCCAGCGGTCCCTCGAACTGATCAATCTTTAAGGCGGGTGGCTGTTTTTTTTCAGATGTTTCCACAGATTACCCGCCAATGTGCATGGCTGTCCGAACATCGGATAAGGTTCGGGCTGCCTTTTCCCGCGCCCGATCGGATCCTTCCGAAAGCAAACGCCGAAGATAAGGCTTATCTTTCAAAAGTTGCGTCCGTTTTTCATAAATCGGGCGATGGAAAGCAGCAAGCCGTTCCTGCAGCTTCTTCTTGCAGGCTACGCACCCGATGGCGCCCGCCTTGCAGTCTCTTTCAATCTGATCTTTTTCATCCGGGCTGAACACGTTATGAAAAGCAAAAACAGAACAGACATCCGGATGTCCCGGATCATTTTTATGGATACGGGCCGGATCCGTCACCATAGCGGCCACCTTTTGCCGGACGGCTTCCGGTGTGTCTGAAAAAGAAATGGTGTTTCGATAACTCTTTGACATCTTTCTGCCATCCGTTCCGGGAAGGACCCTGGCGGTGGTCAGCAAGGGTTGAGGTTCCGGAAAGATCTGACCATATAGATAGTTAAAGCGGCGGGCAATTTCCCGGGTCAGCTCCAGATGCGGCAACTGGTCTTCGCCAACCGGAACAAAATCCGCTTTGTAAGCCAGAATATCCGCAGCCTGTAAACAAGGGTATCCAAGAAAACCATAGGTTGCAATGTCTTTTTCTTTGAGCTGGTTCAGCTGATCCTTGTAAGTTGGGCAACGCTCAAGCCAGGATAAAGGTGTAATCATGGCAAACAGCAAAAACAGCTCGGCATGCTCCATCACCATCGATTGCAAAAATAAAGTGGATCGGTCCGGATCGAGGCCGCAGGCGATAAAATCTGCTATCATGCTGTAGGTATAATCCGGCAAATCCGCTGTTTCCATATAGCCGGTTGTCAGGGCATGCCAGTCTGCAATAAAAAAATAACAATCATAGGCATCTTGCAGCCGGACCCAATTTTCAAGGGCACCGAAATAATTTCCAAGATGCATGTCTCCTGTCGGTCTGGCTCCGCTCAGGATGATCTTACGGGGTGAATTTTCACTGGTTTGATTGTTCATGTTTTGCCTCCTGTTGCTTTTTATACGAACTTATGTCCATAACGCCTCAGATCAGGCCCAGCAGTTTCCACATCCAGGTAAAGAATGACAAAATCGGGTTAAAAAGAACCTGGTTAAATGGCCAGATAATCCAGCCGAGCACGGTAGAGAGCGCATTGCGTGCAAAAATAATGATGACCAGAAAAGCCAGGCCGATATAGCGTTCATAGGACATCAGATGATAGTACAAGCGGTCGGGCAACGCGGAGCCGAACACCTTGAAGCCATCCAGCGGCGGCACAGGCAGCAAATTAAAAACGGCCAGAACAATGTTGGCACCGTACAGAGTCTGAAACAGCGAGGTCAAAATTTTTAGCACCGTCCCCGTACCGGCCATCATCAATTCAACAGTGAACGCGACAAACATGAAAATGACGCTGACAACAGCCAGCAGGAGATTGGCAAGCGGGCCTGCAAGACTGGTCAGCATCAAGCCTTTTTTGACGCTGACAGAATCTTTAAAGCGTGACGGGTTGATGGGAACCGGCTTTGCCCAGCCAATGCCTCCGATCAGGAACGCAATCGCGCCGATCGGATCCAGATGGGCAAGCGGATTCATAGTCAGGCGGCCTTGTTGAGCGGCCGTATCGTCACCCAGCCGATAGGCGGCAAATGCATGCGCCATTTCATGAAAGGACAGCGAAATGCAAAGAACCAAAAGGGTGATCAAAAACCCTTGTAAGTCAAAACTACCGAGCAGCCCGGGCAAGGCTCTGACAGGATAAATCGGCATCATGTTTCTCCTTTAGCCGTTTTTCACCTGATTATAACATGAAGCCACGCCAGATAGAAAGCTGCAAACAACCCATCGGTTCATTTGAATTCAGCTGTGACCCGTTCAACCGAAAGGGTACAGCGTTCGCCGTTTAAATTCCACTCTCGAGCGTTTTCCCCAATTCCCTCTTCCATACGAATCGCGAGCACTTCATCGGCGATTTGTTCCGCATGCTTTTTTATGATTTCAGCAATTTTTTCGTTTCCGCTGTAACGTAAAATGATGCGATCCGTAATTTCAAACCCACTTTCTTTTCGCATGGTCTGGACTTTGCTGATGATCTCCCTTACAAAGCCTTCTTCGATCAGCTCATTCGTCAACCGAACATCAAGAGCGACCGTGACATCGTAATTCTGTTCGATCACCAACCC
>JAGPFK010000214.1 GCA_018056585.1 Clostridia bacterium
AACTGGTTGGCGGTATTTCTGCCTCTCTGAAGGCAAGTGATGTCACCATAGTCAATGGTTTTGGTAAAATCCTTGAAAGAGCAGACGGGGTGATTCGCGTTTCGGTCGAAGAACAGAAAATTGAAGGACGATCTTTGCTGATCGCAACCGGGTCGGAAGCGATCATCCCACCTATATCAGGTATCAGAGAGGGACTGGAAAGCGGTACGGTTTTAACCAACAGGGAGATTCTTGATCTGACTCTGATTCCCGAAAGTCTCGTTGTCATAGGCGGCGGCGTCATTGGGCTTGAAATGGCAAGCTATTTTCAAACCTGCGGCAGCAAAGTCACTGTGATTGAAATGCTGGATCATATTGCCGGCAACGCGGACCGGGAAATCAGCTCGGTCCTTCAAAAAGAATTTGAAAAGCAAGGCATTGTTTTTCACCTCAAATGCCAGGTGACGCGTGTGGCCGGCGGGCAGGTCTTTTTTAGTGACGGCCAAAATGAACAGTCCGTTTCAGCTTCAAAAGTTTTGCTCAGCGTAGGCAGGCGGCCGGTGATTCATGATATCGGGCTTGAAAATATTGGAGTCTATACGGATAAAGGCCGGATTGTAACGGATTGCCGCGGCCTTACCAATATCCCGAACGTTTATGCAGCGGGGGACGTAAATGGTGTCTTTATGCTGGCGCATGCGGCTTATCGGGAAGCTGAGGTGGCTGTCAATAATCTGCTTTTACAAAAAGACCAGATTCGCTACCAGGCAATGCCTTCCGTTTTATATACCAACCCAGAAATGGCTTTCGTCGGCGAAACGGAGGAATCTTGTCAAAGAAATAACATAAATTACCGAAAGGTTGTTTTACCGATGAGCTACAGCGGCCGCTATGTGGCGGAAAATGAAGGTGGTCAGGGTCTGATAAAACTCCTTGTTGATCCGGACCGTGATCGGATAATTGGCTGTCACCTTTTGGGCAGCTATGCGTCGGAGATCATCCTTTCCGCAGGATTTCTGATTGAAACAGAAATGCGAATTCGGGATATCAAGGAGTTGATTTTTCCGCATCCAACCGTTGGAGAAATAATTCGGGAGGCGGTTTTTCGCCTGTAAAGCTGGCAACATTTAAATGGATGTCAATTTGATCGGCAGGTTGCCTGCCTGTCGGTAAATCGGAGGTTATCACGATGGCAAAACAGTTATTCATTCATCCTGAAGAAGTCCGCAAAGCGGGCTGGATCAAGTTCCGGGATATCCCGGTCAATCAGTATAACAAAACGATCAGAGAAGAAGCGGAACAGTATGGCCGTGATGATTTGATTCAAATCTATCATGACATGAGTCTGATTCGGGAATTTGAATCGATGATCTATTCAATTAAAACGACCAACACGTATCGGGGACTGGAGTATAATTATCCAGGCCCGGCTCATTTGTCAATCGGCCAGGAGGCGGCCGCTGTTGGTCAGGCTTATGTTCTGACGCCTGAAGATGCTATTATCGGTTCGCATCGAAGCCACGGCGAAATTCTGGCCAAAGGCCTTTCTGCAATCCGTCAGTTATCTGAAAAAGATCTGTTGACGATCATGGAAGGTTTTCTGGACGGCAAAACATGGCGCGTGATTGAAGAAGCAAACCGTGGTCAAGATCGCCGCATCCATGAATTGGCTGTTGATTTCTTGGTCTATGGCGCTTTGGCTGAAATATTTGCCAAGACGACCGGCTTTAATCAAGGCTTGGGCGGCTCCATGCATGCGTTTTTCCTGCCTTTCGGCATCTATCCGAATAATGCTATAGTGGGCGGATCTGGCGATATTTCGGTGGGTTTGGCTTTGTATAAGAAAATCAACAGAAAGCCGGGTATTGTTGTTTGCAACATCGGCGACGGCGCCCTGGGTTGCGGACCCGTCTGGGAAGGCTTCATGCTGTCAACCATGGACCAGTTCCATACGCTTTGGGAAGGCGACATGAAGGGCGGGTTGCCACTCATCTTTAACATTATGGACAACCAGTATGCGATGGGCGGCCAAACACGCGGCGAAACAATGGGATATGAAATGCCTGCCAGAATCGGTGCCGGAATCAATCCGGACCAAATGCATGCTGAGCGGGTTGATGGTTATAATCCTCTGGCTGTTATCGATGCCTTCAGAAGAAAGAAAGCGATCCTTGAAGATGACAAACGCGGCCCTGTTCTGTTGGATACCTTAACCTATCGCTATGCCGGGCATTCACCATCTGATGCTGATTCTTACCGTACAAAAGAAGAAAAAGAAGCATGGGAGATGCAGGATTCTATCCTGACTTTCCGCAATCAACTGATAGAAGCCGGTATCGCCACGGAATCAGAATGTGCGGCCATTGACGAACAGATTGTGGATACGGTGACACGGGCCACAGCGTTGGCTGTCGATCCGGTCATTTCGCCGCGTATGGATCTATACAAAACGCCAGATGCCATTGAAAAACTGATGTTTTCCAACCAAAAAAGGGTACGCATGGATGACCGTCCCTGTGAGGTACTGATTCCTAAAGAAGAGAATCCGAGGTTGAAGCAGATTGCGCGAAAGAGTCGTTATGCCTTTGATGAGCAGGGGAAACCGATTTCCAAAAACAAAGTCTACCAGTTGCGTGACGGGTTATTTGAGGCCATCCTCGATAAATTTTACGAAGATCCGACGCTGATTGCTTATGGTGAAGAAAACCGCGATTGGGGCGGTGCTTTTGCTGTTTACCGAGGCCTGACCGAAGCGCTTCCTTACCATCGGCTTTTCAACACATCTATTTCAGAAGGTGCCATTGTTGGCTCAGCCGTAGGATACGCCATGAGCGGCGGTCGAGCGCTGGTTGAACTCATGTATTGCGATTTCCTTGGCCGGGCCGGAGATGAAGTCTTCAACCAGTTGCCGAAATGGCAGGCTATGTCTGCGGGGATCCTGAAAATGCCGGTGGTTGTTCGTGTTTCAGTGGGATCAAAGTACGGCGCGCAACATTCGCAGGACTGGACTTCTCTTTGTACCCATATTCCCGGTCTCAAAGTTGTTTTCCCGGCCACCCCTTATGATGCAAAAGGGCTGATGACAGCAGCGTTGAACGGGACTGACCCGGTTATTTTCTTTGAAAGCCAGCGCATCTATGATGTGGGCGAGCAGTTCCATGAGGGAGGCGTTCCGGAAGAGTCCTATGAGGTGCCAATCGGCGAACCGGATATTAAAAAACAGGGCAAAGATCTGACGATCCTGACGATCGGTGCGACCTTGTACCGGGCTTTGGATGCGGCCAAACTGTTCGAGCAGCACGGGATTGATGTTGAAATCATTGATGCCCGGTCGCTGGTTCCCTTTAATTATGATTTGGTCATTGAATCCGTACAAAAGACCGGCAAAATCATTGTTTCTGCTGATGCGTGTGAACGTGGTTCTTATCTGAATGATCTGGCGCGAAACATCAATGATTTGTGCTTTGATGATTTGGATGCACCAGCCGTTGTGCTTGGCTCTCGCAACTGGATTACGCCGGCCCACGAATTAGAAAATCATTTCTTCCCACAGCCCGACTGGTTTGTCGATCTCTTCCATCAACGTATCCAGCCCATACCGGGCTATACACCCCGACACAGCTTTACGGACGTTGAGATGATGCGTCGCAGCCGATTGGGTGTTTAGACGGTAAAGCAGCTGACCCTTAGGAAAGACCAACCGCACCTAAAAATGGGAAAAAGAATTTGATCCTGTTGGAGGGAAATGTGGTTGGTCTTTATGTTAAAATAGAAAAAACAGGAGATGGGCATGGAGAAAACAGATGAACAAATCTTGATTCAGGAACAAAATGCATCCGATCGCATGGTTCGACTCAATGCATTGCGGCAATGGCAGCAGCGGTATGGTTCAGAAT
>JAGPFK010000215.1 GCA_018056585.1 Clostridia bacterium
TCTGCCTACTTTGACACCACCAGATCGTGAAAAAGAAACAGAGCTCTTTAAAGCGATGGCTTCACGGTCGTATGCCGGCGCAACAGTCCTTGGATTTTTCCTGGAAGGCCATTATCTGGCATTGACTGGCTCGTTGACAAATCTGCCACAGGATTACAGCAGAGAAGGTGTTTGCAGGCTCATTGACTTATTTAAACCATATTTGGTTATTTTTGGTATTTCGCCTGAAATACCGGGTATCTTTGATCTTCTGCCCATGATGACAAAGTTTGGAATCCCGGCTTTTGTCACACATACGCGTGCGACGGCAAAGCAGGCTGAACAGGCGATTCTTCTTGGCGCGACCCATGCTACTCATTTTTATGATGTGTATCCTTATCCCGGTGACCAGGAAGGAGGCGTGCGCGGCTGTGGCGTTGTCGAAGCCTTTTTAGCAGGTGATACAACAACGGTTGATTTTATTCTGGACGGCGAGCATGTCAATCCCATCGCAGTTAAAGCCGCTCTGAACGCATTAGGCCCGGATCGAGTCTGTTTGATTACAGATGCCAATGTCAACGCCGGTATGCCGCCGGGTACCTATAAGAGTATGGGTGGACAGGAAATCACGGTTGCCTATGAAGGCGCGCCGGCTCGCCTAGGCCCCAACAGCCATAGTCCGGGTGGTTTGAACGGGAGTGGCCTAACGCTGGACAGGGCGGTCCGGAATGCTGTTTCGATGCTGAATCTTCCGCTGACGCAGGCTGTTTCAATGGCTTCGACCAATCCGGCCCGCGTCTTGGGGCTTGATCGGAAAAAAGGCCTGATTGCGGCCGGATATGACGCCGACCTTGTGTTGCTGGATGAAAATCTAAAAGTTTGCGCCAGTTGGGTGGCTGGAACACAGGTTTATCAGGGATCATCATGTTATTTCACTTTGGAGGATTATGGAAGGAGCTGCCTATGAGAGATTTGTTTTCAATGGAAGGTAAAGTAGCTGTTGTGACAGGCGGATCAGGTTATCTTGGCTCAGCTGTTGTGGATGGCCTTGTTGACTATGGTGCTCAGGTCATCTGTGCCGATCTGGTCGCAAAAAAACGAGAAACAGAAGATAAAGCAAGTGAAAAACAGCCTTATTTTATTAGCTGTGATCTATCCGAGACTGCTTCGATAAAAGCAATGTTTCAAGAAACTGAAAAACTCTGGGGCCGGATTGATGTATTGGTTAATTGTGCAGCGTACGGCCAATCTGCCCCAATTGAAACCATGAGTGACGAAGCCTGGCAGAAAGGACTTGACGGGACCGTTGGAACTACCTTCCGTTGTATCCGTGAGGTCATTCCTTATTTTGTCAGGCAAGGCGGAGGTGTGATTGTTAATTTTTCATCCATGTATGGGATGGTTTCGCCTGACCCCCGGATTTATGGAACGAGCGGTCAGAATAATCCGGCTAATTATGGGGCTGGGAAAGCGGCTGTTATTCAGCTTACCCGTTATTGCGCGGCGCATCTGGGAGATCGAAATATCCGTGTGAATTGCGTGACGCCGGGTCCCTTCCCAAGCAGCGAAAAAAAACCGCCCGAGGAATTTCTTCTGGAATTACGTAGAAAAACCATGTTGGGCCGTGTTGGTGTGCCGCGTGAAATTGTTGGTGCTGTGCTTTATCTTGCGTCCGATGCTTCGAGTTTTACAACAGGTGCAAACCTTGTCGTCGACGGTGGATGGACAGCTTGGTAATTAAAAATAATTGGTTTTGCCAAAACAAAAGGAGGACTTATTATGTCATTTTATTTCGGAGAACAAACCTGGCCGCAGCTGGAGGAGGCCATCCAGAAAAACACCCTGGTGATTTTGCCAATCGGCACAACGGAGGAACATGGCAGGCATTTGCCGGTTGAAACGGATGCCATGATTGCAACCCTGTTTGGTGACAAAATTGCTGAGGCTCTAGAAAAAGAGGGCATCCCAGTCCTTGTGACCAGACCGATTTATTACGGATATTCCATGGATATTGTGACCAGATGGCCTGGCACACTTAAGATTCGTACGCGTGTGTTTATGGACTATGTCTTTGATATGATTGATGCGTTGATGAAGCAAGGATTTAAAAAAGTTGCTGTGCTGGACTGCCACGGCAATCACGATGGTTTGCTTCGGACCGTGATGAGAGAAATCGCAGACAAACACAATCAATTCATCTGCATTTTGTCACCGTCCAAACTGACTCAACCTGTTTACGACAAATTGAAGAAAGACCCTCAAGGGGATATCCATGGTGGTGAATGGGAAACATCGATGATTTTGGCCTATCGGCCGGATCTTGTGAACAAAAGTGAATACACCCATGTTGATGCGATCAGATGCAATCATGATCTCAGAGGGCCGGTTTCAACCTGGGGCCTTCAGGAAACAAAGACAGGCTTGTTTGGCGATCCAACCTATGCCAGTGCGGAATTGGGGCGTGCCTGCCTTGAAGCCGGAACTGCTGAGGCGGTGCGTCTCCTTAAACTTTTCGTCGACTATCAAGCAACCTGAGATGAAAGGATAAAGTCCTATGAAAAATAATTTTACCTTTAATCCAGCGCCCTGGATTCCGTTCAAGGATCGTGAAGTACTGGAACACGTGCGTAAAATACCGCGTGAAGAGATGGAAAAGCACGAAAATCCCGATTTCAAAATTAAAATTGTTCCAGATGTGACCTCAATCTGGATTGCTGATATGGTTTCACGGATTCGTGATTCGGATGAGAAGGATCAAAAATTGGTCATGCTCATGCCTAACCCCGCTCCAACTGTCTATGAAACGGTGGCTGAACTGATTAATCGGTTTCGCATTCATTGTCGTAACGTTTATACTTTTAACCTGGACGAATGGGCAAATGAAGAGGGGGAAGTGGCTCCGGAGACCTATCCGGCTGGCTTCAATTATTCTTTTCTTAAATATTTTTATGGTAAAATTGACCCGGCCTTACGCATGAAACGGGAAAACTGTGTTGCGCCGACCACAGAAAACATCAAGGATTACAGCAAGATGATCACAGAATGTGGCGGAGGCGGTGCGGATATCTGCTACAGTGGTCCCGGATGGACGGGTCACATCGCTTTTGTTGACCCTGATTCACCTGAATTTGCGTGTGACAACCTCGATGAGTTTCTGAAGATGGATGCGAGAATTGTGACGCTTCATCCTTTGACCATCGCACAAAATTCATTGCATGGTGTCTTTGGGTGCAGCGGTGATATTGCCAATGTACCGCCCAAAGCAGCAACAATTGGGCCGGCAGATGTTGTACGCTGCCGGAACCGCATGGAAATGCATGATCTCACGACGATGGGAACTTTCTCAAGCTGGCAGCGTATGGTCTCTCGTCTGGTTCTATATGGACCGGTGACACAAAAAGTCCCCTCCTCTATCCTTCAGTTGATGCCGACAACCGTCTATGTCAGTGAGCTGATTGCCGAACCGATTGAAATTAGGGAACGCATCGGCTATTAGAATCATTGCCCGGCGGGGATCAATCTTCTCCGGGCGATCTGCTTTCAGGAGGAATTATCATGCGGCATGTGAAGGATTTATTTGACTTAAGCGGACGAATTGCCATCGTAACGGGTGGTGATGGACTCTATGGGCGCTCCATCAGCGAAGCGCTGGCTGAAGCTGGAGCATCTGTTGTCATTGCTGCTCGAAATGAAGAGAAAAGTCAGGCGCTTGCATCGGAATTGGTGGATCGGGGGCTTGAGGCGACGGCTGTGCCTTATGATCAAGCGGATGAGTTTTCGGTTTTACATTTGATCACAACCGTTGTGGAAAGATTTTCACGATTGGATATCCTGGTCAATAATGCAGTATTGCGAACAGAACCGGAAGATCTCGATCAGATGACTGTTTCT
>JAGPFK010000216.1 GCA_018056585.1 Clostridia bacterium
CATTTCATGCGCCTACCCAATTGATGTTCATGGCTTTGAAAATGTATCCCTTGGGCTGAAGTATGATGAGTCTGTTATGCCTGATGAGCGGTACTGGCAAGTCCCCTATCGCTGCATGATCCCTAAAAAAACGGATAATTTACTGGTCGCCGGTCGCTGTGCCGGCTTTGATTTTATAGCGCAATCGGCAGCGAGGATTCAACTGGTTTGCCGTGCAATGGGAGAAGCCGCCGGCCTTGCCTGTGCTTTGGCATCAAAAAACAAACTTGATTTGTCAGCCGTTGATCCCGTTTCGGTGCACCGTGAACTTGTATCGCGCGGGATGCAGTTTTAGCGAGTGATGAAAGACACGCTGGAAATCGTGATTTCCAGCGTGTCTTGGCAATCAGAAATTTTTATCATACCATTCGTTAATGGCTTGCTCTTGCTCAAGGCCTCCATTTTTATCCCATTCTGCAATGATATCATCCAATGCCGCCTGCGCATCGGTTCCTTCCGCGATGGCTTTGATGAGTTTGTCATTGATCATGGTGTTCAGTGTCAGCTGAGAATTCATAACGGCCGGCAAGGAAGAGGCATACGAATCATAGTATGGCTTGATCACATAATCGCCGATCCTGGAATTCATCTGATCATATGCTTCGGCCATTTCCGGTGTTTTCCGTGCTCTTGCCTGCCACATCTGGAACACGACGTCACTCTGAACGACGCCGGTAAATTTATCCGCATTTTCGTATTCCTGAAATTTCGGGAAAATTGGGTAATACTTGCCGTCTTTTATTTCGTAAGATACGCCCTCTTCACCAATATATATTTTCCGAAAATTATCTTTATCTGATAAGATGTTGAACCAAATGATTGCATGTTCCGGATTTTTGGACGTTTTCGGGATACATGCAATGTTGCTGATTCCCTGGTTGACGTAAACGATCGGTTTGGTATTTTTATCCGGGGCCAGGAAGGTGGCAATCAGATTTTTACAGTTCGGGTTGCTCGTTTCCAGAGCCGCTTTCATAGAGGGAATGTCCCAGAAGTAAAGGGGTGTTGCCATAGCATTGCCTGAGCTGTACTTTTCTCTCGCGTTTGCGGTCGCGTTGATCGGCATATCGTTGTCCAACAGGCCTTCGGCGTATAGCTTTTGTACATATTTCAGGTATTCGATCATCTCCGGATGTTTGATACGCGGCACATAAGTCCCGTCGACCTCATACCAGCCGGCGTCACCCATTCCGAAACCTGAAAGAATAAAATTATACCAGCCTGTCGCGGCTGAGGTAAACGGGATCTTGCCGGTCGCGTCCTGATACGCTTTTAAAACATTGTATAACTCATCAATGGTTGTCGGCAGTTCCATGCCAATTGATTCGAGTGCGTCGCTTCTGAAACCAAGCCCGCCTTTAAGGACGCCGTATGGATCACCCGTTTCATCGCGAGGTCCGTCAAAAGCTTCCAATGGAATACCATATCGTTTGCCATCATCCCCTGTAACGGCTTTCCAGGCGATATCTGAAACGGCCGCGAGAATATTGTCTCCGTACTTTTCCAGATAGGTATCCACCGGCAGTAAAGCGTTCTGCGCTTTTAACTGGCCGTAAGCCGCGCCGTCGATGGCACGATCGATCAAATCATATGAAACGCCACCTGCAATATCCAGCATCAATTTCTCGACCGGATTTTCCTGAGGCAGATTAAACCAATGGATTTTGTAGCCGGTCAGTTCTTCGATAAGGGCATGACTCGGCTGCTCATGCATGTCATAAGGCAGATAGTACATCAGAATATTCAGCTCTGGCTTTTCGCCGGTTAAAAACGGGTCTTCCGTTTCTGTCGGTTCAGTGGCTTTGCCAGAAGTGGTTGTACCTGTCGGAGCACTTGTTGCTTTGGGTGTACTTTGCTCGCCTCCACAGGCCATGAGGGAAAGAACAAGGCTTAAAATCAACATTAGATTCAAAGACCATTTAATCCATTTTTTGCTCATCAAATCAAAACCTCCCACTAAATTTGAAATTTTGGTTGAAACGTCAAGCTCTTTTTCTATCACCCTCCATTCTTCTATCCTTTGACGGACCCGATGGTAATCCCTTTGACGAAGTACTGCTGCAAAAAGGGATACACAAGTAAAATTGGCACGGTGGACACCACGATCGTGGCTGAACGGACGTTTTCGCCGGACAGATTCATAATGGTATGAATATCGCCTGAAATGTTGCCAGTGACATCCGTCGTATTCAGGGCCATGGTGATCAGATCATAAAGGTATTGCTGAAGCGGCTTGAGCTTTGGGGTTGTGATATAGAGGACCCCGGCGAAATAGTTATTCCAGAAGCCCACACTGTAAAATAGGGTGATGGTGGCAATGACCGGCATGGACATAGGAAGGACGATGCGATATAACGTTACGAAATTCGAGGCGCCGTCGATGTGTGCGCTTTCTTCAACTGATTCAGGAAGCGATTCGAAATAGTTTTTCATGATAAAAAGGTTAAAGACAGAAAAAGTTCCGGAAAAAACAAGAGCCCAGACGGTGTTGGTGAGCTTTAGTGAGCGGTAAAGAATATAGTTGGGCACCATACCGGCATTAAACAGCATTACGAAAACGAAGATGTAGAGGAAAAATTTGCGACCCCGCAATGTCGGCTTGGACAAAGGATAAGCCGAGGTAATGGTCAGAAACATAGCGATGGTCGTGCCAACCAAGGTAACAAAAACGGTGATACTGAATGAGTTGCGAAACTCTGGCTGTTTGAGCACATAACGGATGGTATCCGTTTGAAAATCCACTGGCCAGAACAGCACCTGGCCGGCGATAACCGGTCCCTCTGCGCTAAAAGCTTTTGAGACGACGTTCATCACCGGTAAAAGGGTAATCAGCGCGAATAGGATCATGATGAAGATATTGATCGCAGAAAAAAGATCAATTTTTCTTTTTACTCCCGCCATGTCAGACTCCTTTTACCAAATGCTTTTTCCGGTCAACCGCTTGGCCACAGCATTGGCACTGACAACAAGAAACAAAGCGATGACCGAGTTAAAAAGTCCGACTGCTGTTCCAGTGCTGAAATTCAGCTTGCCCAGGCTGACCCGATAAACATATGTGCCGATGATATCTGCCGTTTCGTAGACGGTTGGATTATACATAACCAAAATCTGAGAAAAACCGGCTTCCATGATATTGCCAACCCGGATGATCAACATCAGAATGATGGTCGGCGCCAAGCCGGGCAGAGTAATGTAGCGCATTTGATGAAACCGATTCGCCCCATCCACACGAGCGGCCTCATAGCATTCCTGATCCAGCCCGGCGATGGCCGCAAAATAAATAATTGAACTCCATCCAACCTCTTTCCAGCCATCGGAAAAAACAAGCACCCATCGGAAAATCCTGTTGTCCATTAAAAAGCGGACTTTTGAAAAACCAAGGTATTCAAGGATATTATTAACAGCGCCGGTTGATCCAAGCAGCTCAACAAAAATACCGGCAACGATAGCCCAGGATAAAAAATGAGGCAGATAAACAATCAGCTGGATTCCTTTCTGAAAATGAATACTACGGACTTCGTTGAGTAAAATAGCGAAAATAATCGGTATGGGGAAAATGCATACAATTTTCATGATGCTGATGATCAGTGTATTGGCAAAAGCGGATCTGAAATCTCTTTGGTCAAAAATTTCAATAAAGTGCTTGAACCCAACCCAGGGGCTTTTAAATATTGATAAGAAAGGTGTCTCCGCGGCAAAAATATTGTAATCTTTGAACGCCAGTGTGATCCCATACATCGGCGCAATATTAAAAATCATAACAAAAATCAAGCCCGGGACCAGCAGCAAATATAGATCATAATTTCTTTTAAAGTAAGACAGGAAGG
>JAGPFK010000217.1 GCA_018056585.1 Clostridia bacterium
CTTTTCATGTAAAAAAGCGAGCTCTATTTGAATTTGCAGTCGATCCGCTGCCATAAACAGGAGCAGGCTGATCATATGCTCTATCGGAGCGATGTTTACGTGAAGCTTACCGTAAAAGCCCGGAAAAAGGACGCCCATGAAAAGATCCATGATCTCAATCACACCGTTTTTATCCGGCAGACAGACCGGCTGATTCGATTTTACTTCCAACTGGTTTGAAAGATCCTTGACAACAGATAAAATAAGGGTGTTCATCTCATCATTCCTGCATGTTTCCATAAGTACCTCCGACATTCTGAATTAGGTTGGACCACCAAATCTATCTCTTAGTCCTGATATAAAGGCGTGGAAAGATAACGCTCACCTGAATCGGCCACCAAAGCCACAATCATTTTACCCTTGTTTTCAGGACGCTCCGCCAGTTGTGCCGCCGCCCACACGGTTGCCCCCGCTGACAAGCCAATCAAAATACCATCGGTTCGGCCAACCTCCCGACTGGTTTCAAAGGCTGCGTCGTCTTCTACCGCGATCACTTCGTCATAGATCTTCGTGTTCAGAACAGCTGGCAAAAAACCGGCGCCTATACCTTGAATAAGGTGTGATCCGGCGATGCCGCGGGACAAAACGGGTGAAGACGCGGGCTCGACGGCAATGACCTGAATCGCCGGATTTTTTGATTTAAGATATTCGCCAACTCCTGTAATCGTGCCGCCTGTTCCTACGCCGGCCACAAAGAAATCTACCATCCCATCCGTATCTTCATAGATTTCAGGGCCGGTTGTTTCCCGATGTGCCTGGGGATTGGCTTTATTATCGAACTGTCCGACCAGGAAACTGTTTTTGATGTCAGAGGCCAGTTCATGTGCTTTTTGGATCGCTCCTTCCATCCCCAGCTTGCCATCCGTCAGCACAATTTCCGCACCATAAGCTTTCAACAGGCTCCTTCTTTCAAGCGACATGGTCTCCGGCATGGTGAGGATGAGCCGATAACCTCTGACGGCGGAAAGCGCGGCCAGGCCGATACCCGTATTTCCGCTGGTTGGCTCGATCAGAACGGAATTTTTCTTTAGCAAGCCCCTTGATTCGGCATCGTCAATCATGCCCTTTGCAATCCGGTCTTTCACGCTGCCGGCTGGATTGAAAAATTCCAGCTTTGCAAGAAGGACGGCCTGGAGATTCTTCTTCTTTTCAAAGTGAACCAGTTCCAATAAAGGTGTTTTCCCAATCAACTGATCAATGGATTGATAAATTCGACTCATAAGAACTGTCTCCTTTTCCCTTTTGGCTGTCGCATCACCTGGATCGCAGGGCTTCAAAAAAGTCCGATCATATGATTCATGATCGTGTTTACAATTTATTATAACCAATAACGAGTCGAGAATCGACGATGAGATCAATAGAGCCATTGACATGATCCCTGAGATCTTGTATGATGGAGCAAACAAGGATAAGATACTGATACCAGCCGGACCAACCGGCTGGTCTTTGTTTTTAAGGAGAAGTAAGCCATGGTGAATATTTTCCATCTTCCAGTACAAGCTTATGAACCCGGCATATGGGAAATCGTATGATAGACGCGCTGTTTACCATAGCTTTTGACAGTGCATACACAGCCATTTTTGAGGTTGGTTCCGTTATGGCTGTCTTCATGCTGATTTTTGGCATATTGGATTATAAAAAAGGAGAACAGCTGCGGCATGTCATTGAAGAGAGAAATCTTGATAATCCTGTTTTCATGGCATGTCTGGCTCTGATCCCAATCGACGGAACGCTGTTGTTTCAATATAATCTTTATCGGCGTCGCAGCATTCGATCCGGTTCTTTGCTGGGGGGCATCATCGGTATTGGTGAGGAAGCAACGTATCTTATCCTTTCTTACCAGCCAATTGCCTGGCTTATCATTGCCCTAATTAAGATTCTTCTTGCGTTGGGTTTTGGCAACTTACTCAATCATTGGCCCTTTTGGCAAAAAAAGGCATCAGAATGGCTGCAGAGGGATCTAAAAGCCCAACAAGATCAGAAAATGCTGGAAGCAGACGAGCATTTTCATGAATTGCCAGATCGTTTCAGACATAAATTGCATGACTTCCGTTATCATAAACTCGGCAAAGTTTTCTGGATTTTTTTTGCCTGTGCCTTTTCCGTTCAAATCGCCTTAAATCTTTTGTCCCGTCTTGGGTTATTTGATCAGAAAACGCTTCAGGCCTTAGGCATTCCCTTTGTATCCTGGTTATCCATGGTTGCTCTCTTTTTTATTTCGGTCTATAGACTGGTGGTTCGCTTGACAACACGCGAATTCGGAAAAATATTTGAGCATGAGTTTGAAGATACAGGAGATGCTGTGGGCGATTTAGCTGAAACATGTGCTAATATTATCCTCTTAATATTTGTTGTGACTTTTTTGGTTCAATCGCTGATAACACTGATCGGACCAGATGACATCGCTTCGTTTTTTTCTCAAAACGCGCTTTTGTCTGTTGTGATCGGTGCCCTCATCGGTTTAATTCCGGGAACCGGTGCATCTCTTGTTTTTACAACACTTTATTTTAGCCTGGCCGGCACCGCCGGTGCCATGCCCTTTGCTTCGCTGGCCGCTTGCTCTATTGCGCTGATCGGCGATTCGCAATTTGTTGGCAGCCAGCAAATTCGTTTATCTCAAAGAATACTGCATATGATTGCTTTTATGCTTGCCCTGCTGACTGGTTTTTTGCTCTTCTATATGGAACGCCTGATCTGAGCATAGAGACTTGACAAGCATCATGCCCTTTGTCTATAATGCCCATTGTCGCCAATGTCAATTGTGTGACGCAGGAATGGGCCTTTAGCTCAGTTGGTCAGAGCAGCCGGCTCATAACCGGTCGGTCCGGGGTTCAAGTCCCTGAAGGCCCACCAATGATCTATATGGGAGGGTTCCCGAGTGGCCAAAGGGGGCAGACTGTAAATCTGTTGTCACCGACTTCGGTGGTTCGAATCCACCTCCTCCCACCAAATCTGCTACCCTAGTTGATACAATCTTAACTTGAGCAGCAGATTTCTTTTTGCCTGAAAGTGCCGGAATTTCGGCACTTTTTTGCATTTCTGCGGCTATGAATGCCGGAATAATACTGTTTTTGGATGAGCAGGGATACGAGTATTAAAAAAGAAATCGTTCAATTACTATTTTTCGTTCAACTATTAACCTCCCTGTTCTGCCCATTATTCAGATAATAATTTCTGCCTCGATACCCCGGGACAAAAAGGACAGAAAGGACAAAATGGCCTCACAGAGCACAATGCTTCCGTGAGGCCGATTCAGTTTTATGGTGTTCACAGCGAGACAGTGACCTCTTTTCCATCCCGGAACTGGTATGTGATGGTGTCATCTGTGTTGACAGTCGCGTGGTCGACAAAGGCGTTCCAGAAGGAGTCGCTGAAGCTGACCGGCAGGTCCGGCATTTCCTGCGGTTCGAATAGCATGCCGCCAATAGCTGTCTGAACCTTCTCCATGGCCGCTTTCTGCTCTGACAGGGCATCATATTTTCCGCGTAGGTCTTCATATCTTCCTGTGAGCTTTTTTTGCATCCTCTCGTACTCTTCTTCGGTGATGGCAGCATCGGCATTCTGCATGATGCAACGGCGCAACAGCTCTGCTACATAATCCATTTCCTGCTGCAGGTCCTTCATATCGTCCTCCACGAACGTTGGGTCTCCCATTACCCTCAACACATATGTCAGATTATTGATTGCCCCGGCATGATCGCTGTAAGCTTCGTTCACCGCTTTCAGGAAGGTTTCCCTGATCTGATCCTTATTTATATAAATGCGGGGTGCAGCACTTCTTTTCTCCGGCAAACTTGTGATTACACTGCCAGATAACCC
>JAGPFK010000218.1 GCA_018056585.1 Clostridia bacterium
GATTGAAATAAATCAGGACGAAAATAGGGAATAGAAATATAACTGTTTGCTAAGATGGTCCATTACGATTCCAGATAGTCTAAAGCATAAGCACAATTAACAAACAGTTGAATCTGATGAACACAATGTCAGTTAACTCAAAATTTAGCCTTGTCTCATCTTAAAGAATGCCAGATAAATTCTGCCGGAGAAATACAGGATTTTTGCACTATATATTTACTGCTGCCGACGCTATCTCTTTTTAGATTAGAGAGGATAAGCAAGCGATAGGGAAGACTGGAAAATGGCGACCGGATTGGTATACACAATTACTTTGTAATGGGTAAATAGATGGTGTTGTTCTGCACACCAATCTGATGGTTGACTGTGATTAAAGGCCTGGGATGTGGCCATTGACTTTATATAAGATGTAACGATGGTTGAAAAAATACAGACCTAAAAATCTCGACAGTATTATTCGCATTGTTGACTCATAGACTTTGCGAATTAAAGGTTATATGATACCATAAACCTGTATCACACGTCGCAGCCGATGAAGCTACAGAGGAATATGGGAGATTGAGATGCAGGTTCCAATCTATCCTGGACGGGGATCATGGCCAGACTGGAATAATCCGGACATTCTGCAGAGGAATCGTCTGCCGGCTCATGCCGCTTTTGTTCCATACCCTGACCAGAATAGCTGTCGGAATGCTTTAGAAATGCATCGGCGATATCTATCACCGCATGTTCTTTCTCTAAAAGAAGACTGGGATTACCGCTATTATGCCAGTCTGATCCAGCTGCCGGAGAATATTTTGTCATTTCGATCTGGCTTTGAAAAGCGGCCCGTTCCCGAGACAGCTCCGATTGTGCCATCTTTAGGCCATTTTAATGGACTGCCTTTTCCTTTAGATCTACCTCGTGTATTTTCTGATCAGCCGGTCCTCGTCTATAGAAAAACATTTCAACTTCCCCTGCTGTGGAGCAATTTGCGTAAGCGATTGGTTCTTTATGGTGTCCGATCAGCATGTCACGTTTTTGTGAATGGGAAATGCGCTGGCTACACCCAAGGCAGCGGACTACAAGCTGAATTCGACATTACAGGCTTATTGCATGATGGGGATAATGAACTATTTCTATTTGTTTATCCCTACAATTGTGGGAGCTATCTGGAAGAACAACCAGCCAGCCCTTGGTTTGGCTGTATTCGCGAGGTGATTCTAGAGGCGGTGCCATCTCTTTTCATACAGGATGTTCAAGTTGAAACCACCTGGCTTTCGGAAGAAGAGGCCTGGCGGCTTGATCTGGGTATTTGTCTGGCTTCTTGCCGAATTGCCGTTGAACAGCCTTTGGTCCATGCTTCTTTGCGTTATCAGGATCATTCTCTTTATGAAGCCGGCTGGACCGTTGCAATGAGGCCGGCCGATGCTGCGCATTTTGCTGCGCCTGTTCAGACAACCGGGCAGCTAAATGCAAGTTTACTGATCCAAGATGTGATACCTTGGTGCGATGAAAATCCTGTTCTTTATGATCTTTACATCAGCATTGAAGACAGGCATGGGCGAGATCTGATGTGTGTCCACCAGCTGATTGGTTTTCGCTCACTTTCATGCCGTGAAGGTTGCCTTTTGGTTAACGGCAGGGAGGTGCGGTTAAAGGCTGTACGATGGTCTTTACTTGATGAAGCAGATTCTGTTTGTGATATTGGCGACTTGATTTCTAATCTGCGCACATACAAGCAGAAACAGATCAATGCAATTTGGTTTCAACATATCCCGCCGGATCCGATCGTTCTTGATTTATGCGATATATATGGATTTTATGTTATTGAAGATGCCCCTTTAGATCCGAAGGACCCGACTTGGATCCGTACACTCAAACAAATGAATCAAAACTGGCCGTATCAATGGGCGGAAGATCGCCTGCTTCGTCTGGTTCATCGAGACAAAAACCATCCTTCTATGATCGCCTGGTCATGTGGACTTTTTTTGAAAGAAGATCTGGATGAAGCATCATCGCATCTCAGGCAACAGCTTATGGAGCAGGTTGGCGTAATTGATCACCAACGTCTCTTCCATGGTCCTGATATACCAAATCTAGGCCGGTTTTTGGATACCTGGCTGTCTTCTGATAAGCTGCCTTCCGATCTATCATGGTTGAGATTACCAGAAGAGGATGAGCCAGGGTGGTGCTTGCTTGAACATGATAGCCCTCCTGAGTTGTTGCAGTCGATTGGACATTTGCTTCAGCCTTTGGGGATCAGGCCGATTAATCCGATCATTGGTTCTTTTCAAGTCGTGAATCGACAGGCATTCAATGGTGCTGATCTGTTTTGCTTGTCCTGGGACTTGCTTAAACAGGGACAGCCAATCCTAAGTGGCGAGTTGGATTCGTTGATGATTGATCCCGGAGAAAGTCAGTTGATCGAAATTTGGTATGGTAACCAGGATTTTACAGATGGATCGGATTATCTTATTCGCGTTACAATCAGACAAAGTGAGGAAAATATTTGGATGCCAAAAGGATATGAGGTTGGACGTGAGGAGTTTTTACTGCAAAAAGAAGAAGCGCATTTCAGTCCACCCACGGGTCACGGAGGCCGTTTGCGTCTTGAATCAGAACGACATCATCTGATTGTTTCAGGCTCACGCTTTTGGTTTGTCTTTAATCGCATATTTGCCTCTCTGGACAGCTGGCGAGCCGGTGAGCAGGAATTTCTGGCTGCACGCAGCGGTCAGGCTTCCAAAACAAGCTTTTTACAGATCATACCTCAAGCTGGTTTGCGGTTAAACCTGATGCGCCAGCCAGAACCATTTGATGGACCAGATTGGCATTTTTGGGCTAGACAGGGGTATGACTCCATGCAAATTCACGTGCTCTCCGTTGAAGAGGGGTGTGATGGGAAAACAGCTGTTATTGAGATGATGGCTCATCTTGGCGTTGCAGGGCAACGTCCTCTATTTCGTCTTGCTTTGCGCTATGAGGTATATGCTCAAGGAATTTTACGGCTTTTTGCCAGCCTGACACCAAACCATCCTGATGTGTTCCCGCCCCCTTGTTTCAGTTTTTGCTTTAATCCGGCCAGCCCATACCGGTTCTTATCCTGGTATGGAAATGGACCAGACAGGCAACCCGCACGGCTTACCATATCTGGCATGACAGGCTATTATGATCAAAGCCTTTCAGAACTTGCGAAACCCGAACGTTCTTCCGGCCTTTTTCGGGATGTGCGCCGTCTCATCGTATGTGATGATGGCGGATCAGGTCTGACTGTTTCATCGGATCATCTTTTTGCTTTTGATGCATGGCCAATATCGAGTCAGCAAACCATTAGATCTGGCCCTGATTTGATTTCTGATCCCACTCGCGTTTCTGTTCAAATCATCCATCAAGCATCCCTGGCTTGTCGCCCTTTTATAGAACCAATGAAACTGATGCTTGAGTTCAAGCCTCTGACTTAATTAGAAAGATAGAGGCTATAGTAAAACGCCCCCCTTTTGTCAAGACAGTATTTTCTAAATCTTCTATATGTTGCTGAGTTTTAATTCCATATAGGTAGGCTAAAAACCCGCAAAATGCGTTAATAAAAAATAACAGCCGAACATATCACGTATAGATGCGGTAAATAATGTTGAAAATAACATAAAAAATGTTGATTTAATCTGAGCTCTTTATACTTAAGTTCTATCTTTTCTAAAAGCAATAAATGTAGGCTTTCGCTGACGAATAATTTTAATCGCATATCACTGTAACATGATATGTTTAATAAAAAAGTGCCGTGAAGCTCGCGGCACTGTACTTGCTGGCAGGGGAGACGCGATTCGAACACGCAACCGACGGTTTTGGAGACCGTTGCTCTACCGTTGAGC
>JAGPFK010000219.1 GCA_018056585.1 Clostridia bacterium
GATGAACCATGATGTTGAATCCAGCAAAGCCGAATTAATGTTGGTCATCCGTGGTGTAGTCCGAAAAAGTCAGGTTCATGTGATCGACTTTGACGAGGAATCCGCCATTATTGAGGCCATCGAGACTGAACCTTACCAACCGGTTATAACAGGTATCCTGGTTACAAATCCCAAATCCGTTGAAGAAGGTGAGTTTATTGGTAATTGATGCTTCCGAATCAGAGATCGAACGGGTTTTACAGGAGCGGCTGAAACGCGTCCGGACCGCAATCGATGAAGCGGCCCGGAAAGCCAATCGGAAACCGGAAGAGATCACGCTTATCGGGGTAAGTAAGCAATTCCCCCCGAAAATCGCCTTAGCGGCCTATCGTGCCGGCCTGAAAGATTTGGGTGAAAATCGCGTGCAGGATCTTTTGGAGAAGAAAAGATACCTTGACGATGCGGGTGGTTGCGTAAACTGGCATCTGATCGGTACGTTGCAACGCAACAAAGTTCGTCAGATCATCGGCCAGGTTTGCCTCATTCATTCAGTCGATTCATTGCCGCTGCTGTCTGAAATCAGCAAACGCAGCGTTCTCTCCGGTGTCACAACCGATGTTCTGCTGCAAGTGAATAGCTCAGGAGAAAACAGCAAGCATGGTTTCCAGCCAGACGAAGTCATATCTGCATTTGAAGCAGGACAGAATTTACCGCAGGTTCGGATCTGTGGCTTGATGACCATGGCCCAGCAGACCGAAAATCCGGACGAAACCCTGCCCGTTTTTTCTCTGACCCGTTCCATTTTTGAAACCATTCGCGAACAATTCGGCACTCCGCCGCACTTTACCGTTCTCTCCATGGGTATGAGCCAGGATTTTGTTCAGGCTATTTCTTGCGGCGCTACCCATGTGCGGATCGGGACAGCCCTGTTTGGACCCCGTCCAAAACGGGATTTTGCGTCTTTTTGACCTATATTATTTCATTTAGGTTACAACAGTTTTACGCTTGTTCGAAAGCCATTGCATAGCTGATTTTACTTTCATATAATAAAGTCAGTGGTAAAGACTCTTTGCAATCTGATCAGAACCAGCCGTTGACCTGCATAAATTCAGTCAACCTGTCAGGAGGAAATAGAGCATGAGTGATTTATTTAATCGGTTCTTCAATCGCTTAAGCGGTTATCAAGATGAAATGGATTACGATGAGGATTATGAGCAAGAGATGGCTTCCGATCCGGAATCAGAAAACATACTGGATGATCCACGGCCTGGTCCGTTTCGGAGACAGCAATCGGGGAAAGTGGTGGACATGCACACCGGCAATCAGCAACAAGTGGTGATCATGCAGCCGGCCGATATCGATTCGGCTCAACAAGCCTGTGATTACATCAGGGCGGGAAAAACGGTTATTTGCAACATTGAAAAAGTGGATCCAAAGGTAGCCCAGCGTGTTATTGATTTTATCACGGGCGCCGCTTATGCCCTGGATGGAAAGGTCATGCCGGTCTCTTCCGTTATTTTTGTTGTGGCTCCTCGCCAGACAACCTTAATAGAAGAGAGCATTGTCGGCCAGAGCAAGGATTATATGCGGGACGTGGCCATGCATTGATGCCGCATGAAATTATGAATATAGACTTGATGATCATCCGGACAAACCCTGCAGAAATCTGTGGGGTTTTGTTTTTATCCCTTGCGAATAGCCATGGGTTTGTTAACATTTAACAATAAATCTTTAAATAACTTGTCTAAAAAGATGGTTGTCGCGCATCGAAAATTTTCGTATAATGCTTAGATAAGGTCCTATCTATATATAGGGTCCGATATTCACACGGAAAGAAGGATTGATCAGTCGAACCTTTATATCGGAAAATAAATTTAAAGTGAAGTCCGAAATACGAAAAGGCAATAGTCTTTACTCAAAGCGCAGGATTCTTATGCATCATGATTGCTTACAAATGAATGGTCTGATCATGAGCAGGGTCTTGGTTCTGACCCCTCAGAAGATCGAATTGACCATAACAGAGCTGATTGCTCTGTTTATTGCTGTTTTCTTTTTAATCCTGATCATTTTTTATTTGATTTACATCCAGCAGAAACTGCGAGCCTCCCACCGGGAAGCCGAATATTTAAGCGCTCATGATGAGTTGACCGGTCTTTATAACCGAACTTACCTCAATGAGGTCCAGAAACAGCTGGATGTTTTTAAAAATCTGCCCATTTCCGTGATTGTCGGGGATGTTAATGGTCTCAAATTGACCAACGATGTTTTCGGCCATGCCAGTGGGGATCTGCTTTTACAAAAAACGGCTGAAACCCTCCGTTCCGTTTGCCGATCTGACGACATCATTGCCCGGGTCGGCGGCGATGAATTCATGATTTTGCTGCCCAGAACAAATTACGGCCATGTTGAGCAGATTGCCAATCGAATCAGGAAAGCACTGCTGCAACAGCAGATTATGGCGGTGAGAGGAAGCATTTCACTGGGTTACGCAACAAAAGAAAAGGAAGATCAATTATTGGAGGCGGTCATTGAACAAGCTGAGGAGATGATGTATTTTGATAAATCCATTCAGCGTAAAGACGAAAGTTTGCAGAAAATCCGGATGCTGGTTCATTCTTTGCATGAAACCCACCCAAAAGAGCAAGCGCATGCTGAGCGGGTCAGCTATTTGAGTGAATCGCTGGCCAGAGCCCTGGATTTGCCTGAATCGTCTGTTCAAAACGCAAAAGTCGCCGGTTATTTGCATGATATTGGTAAAATCGTGCACAGCGACATCATTGCCAAGCCCTATCGGCAACTGACCCGGCAGGAGCAGGCTATTTACCGGCAGCACCCATTGGTCGGCTTCAGGATTCTGAATGCTTTTGAAAAAACGGTTGATCTGGCTGACGCTGTTCTGGCCCATCACGAAGCCTTCGATGGAACGGGATATCCCAAAGGTCTGAAAGGTCATCAGATCCCCCTCATAGCCAAGATCATATCGATTGCGGAGGTCTATGATACAAACACCAATGGCTACCGAAAACCGGCTATTTCGCCTGAAGAAGCACTTCTGAAGATTCAGTCGCAGGCCGGCAAACGCTTTGATCCGGATATCGCGGCTGCTTTTTCTGCTTTGATGACCACTCAGTTGAAGCAGAAAGAAGAGAATGAAGCCGGTGGATCCCCATGTTGTAAAGAGTATGATATAATCTAGGCCATCCAATGACACTTTGAGTCAGTGGCATGTCAAAAGGGGTGGCCGAAATGAGCGTTCTGGTCGGTTTAGATATTGGCGGCAGTACAACAAAGATTGTCGGCCTGAAGGATGGTCTTTTGATCAGCAAAGAACTGGTCAAGGCCAGTGATCCGGTTGCGTCCGCTTTCGGAGCGCTGGGGAAATTCATCAGCAAGAACCAACTGACCATTCAGGACATTGAGCGAGTCATGGTGACGGGCGTTGGTGCCACTTACTTGCAGGGAAATCTCCTTAATATTCCAACAATCAGGGTTCTTGAATTTCGTGCCATCGGTTTAGGCGGTCTTTATGTTTCGGGACTGAAGGAAGCCATTGTTGTCAGCATGGGGACAGGAACAGCGATTGTGCGGGCTTGTGAGAAGGAAGTAGAACATCTGATCGGTTCCGGCGTGGGCGGAGGAACCCTGCTGGGTCTGTCAAATCGCATGATCAATGTCCGTGATTTTGCTATGTTCAATGAAATGGCTGAAAAAGGCGATTTGTCTCACATCGATTTGACCATCGGCGATATCTCACACGATGAGATTCCAGGCCTTTCTTCCGATACAACCGCTTCGAATTTCGGTAAAATCAGCGATACAGCCACACACGAGGATATTGCTTTAGGTATTGTC
>JAGPFK010000220.1 GCA_018056585.1 Clostridia bacterium
CTCAACTTTCGTTGAATTGAACTTTGGCTCGCTTTTTTTGCATGTTCTCAAAAACTTCACCGGCTCCGGCTCCTCGCCAAACCCGGTAAAGCCTTATTCATGCGCTTTTCACTGTTCAATTTTCAAGATCCGATCCTCGCTCCCGCGAGGCGCTTTGCCATCTTATCATCGAAATTAATCTTTGTCAACACCCATTTGAGTGTTCTCATCATCATTCGCCTCGGGACTGACAACAGCAATATCAGCGACTTGCCCCGCTCCTGTTCGCATCAAAGTAACGCCCTGCGTAATGCGGCTTAAAACAGGGATCTCCGCGGCTGGAATGCGAATGAGCACACCTGAATCATCGATTAAAATAACGTCTTGATCATCGCTAACAAGAGCCGCCCCTGTCAGCAGACCTGTTTTTTCTGCCGGCCGATAGGTAATCAAGCCCTTCCCACCCCGCGTCTGCGAGCGGTATTCACTGAGCTCCGTCCGCTTACCAAAACCACGTTCTGACACAACAAGCAATGTTTTATCGGGCATCGTCGTCACCATTCCGATGACCTCATCATCGTCCTCAAGCTGGATACCGCGAACTCCCTGTGTGTTGCGGCCAGTAAAACGGACCTGATCTTCCGAGAATCGAATGGCCATGCCCTTTTTGGTGACCAGGATCACATCACTGGCGTCTGTAACCAACTGAACGCCCACCAGTTCGTCTCCTTTGCGTAAATTAATCGCAATCAGACCACTTTTGCTGATGTTCACATATTCAGAAAGCTTCGTTTTTTTAACCAGGCCGCTTCGTGTTGCCATTAAAAGGCCGCCTTCCTGTTCAAAGGAATGAATCGGGATAACGGTCTTGATTTTTTCACCGCCATCCAGCTGGAGCAGATTGACGCTCGCCGTACCTCGCGCCTGCCGGCTCGTTTCGGGAATCTGGTATCCTTTGAGCCGGAATACACGGCCTTTATTTGTGAAAAACAAAAGAATATCATGCGTCGAAGTTGTCAGAACGGTCTCTGCAAAATCTTCATCTCTTGTCTGCATGCCGCTGATGCCTCGTCCCCCGCGATGCTGTATGCTGTATGTATCCATTGGCATGCGTTTGATGTAGCCAAAATGAGTCAATGTAATGACAATATTCTCCTCTTGAATCAGTGATTCATCATCCAGCTCCTCGTCTTCTTCCGGATCGATTCTCGTACGGCGTTCGTCGGCAAAACGATCACGAACCTGTATCAACTCTTCCTTGATGATCTGAAGCAGTAAAGACTCATTCGTCAAGATGCGCCTATATGAATCAATTTTCTCACACAAGTCACGATATTCATCTTCCAGTTTGTCCCGCTCCAAACCGGTTAACCGTCCCAGGCGCATATCAACAATGTGCTGAGCTTGTTTATCAGTAAAGGCAAAGCGATCCATCAACCGCTCTTTGGCTGTTTCCTCTGTTCTCGATCCGCGGATAATGGAGATCACTTCATCAATATGATCAATAGCCAGCCGCAGGCCTTCCACAATATGCCTGCGCGCCTCTGCTTTTTCAAGATCAAATTGTGTTCTGCGATAAACAACATCCTTCTGATGCGCGATATAATACTGAAGCGCCTCAAGCAGATTCAGAACTTTCGGTTCAAAGCGGCCGAATTCATCCGGTACCAAAGCCAGCATATTCGCATTGAACGCATCTTGAAGCTGTGTATTTTTATACAATTGGTTTAAAACCACATTGGCATTGGCGTCTTTTTTCAACTCAATTACAATCCGGACCGGATCGCTGCGGTCTGATTCATCACGCAGGTCTGATATCCCCTCGATTTTCTTCTCCTTAACCAGTTGCGCAATCCGTTCCAGCAGTCTTGCCTTATTCACCATGTACGGCAGATCACTCACAATGATTCGCTGCCGGTTGTTTCGCATCGGTTCGATGTCAACGCGGGCACGGACAATAATCCGCCCTCTCCCGGTCTGATAAGCTTCACGAATACCTGAGCGCCCTAAAATAATACCGCCTGTCGGAAAATCCGGCCCCTGTATTACTGTCATTAAATCTTCAACGGAGGCGTCCGGGTGATCAATTAATAAAATAACTCCATCAATAACCTCTCTCAGATTGTGAGGCGGAATATTCGTTGCCATACCGACAGCAATGCCTGTCGAACCATTCACCAGCAAGTTTGGGAACCGAGCAGGAAGCACAATCGGTTCCATTTCATGTTCGTCAAAATTAGGCTTGAAATCGACCGTATTTTTGTTGATATCCCGCATCATTTCAAGTGAAAGGCGGGAAAGACGCGC
Organism: Clostridia bacterium; assembly: GCA_018056585.1. Taxonomy (GTDB): domain Bacteria; phylum Bacillota; class Clostridia; order Saccharofermentanales; family UBA5734; genus JAAYBY01. The sequence continues at coordinate 2,287 of JAGPFK010000220.1, forward strand.
CTCCGTATAACGGTAAGCGGCCGGCGCATCTCCGTCTCGTGAACCAAAATTACCATGCCCGTCGATTAAGGGATGGCGCATTGAAAAATCCTGAGCCAATCTGACCAAAGAATCGTAGACAGCGGCATCGCCATGTGGATGGAACCGACCCAGAACATCACCGACAGTGGTGGCGCATTTTCGATAAGGTTTGTCAGGTGTAAATCCCTGTGTATACATGGAATACAAAATACGGCGGTGAACCGGCTTGAGCCCATCGCGGACATCAGGCAAAGCACGGTCCGTGATCACGCTCATCGCATAATCGATAAATGATTTTTTCATTTCTTCTTCCAGATCAACCGGAATCACTGTATTTTGAGGGTTGCGAAAAGCAGCATCCACCGCAGCTTCTTTTATTTTCTGCATGTCTTTTTTATCCGGATTTCCCCGTTCTATCCCTGTATCCAGCTCATCAGCCATGCAAATTGTTCCTCCTTCATTTCAGTCAAGAATATCTTATTAATTATACCACATTTCACTCACTTTGGGTATCATAATGGCTGTTTTTCAGGTTTTCCGGCTTTTCTTGGATATTTTTGTGAAGTCGGTTTTATTTTTCGGATACAAAACAACGAACGGGTCTGATCCGTCCCAGGCAACTGAAATGTTTTCAGTTTTTCCAACTGACCCCCCAACAAGGTAACTGCCCGTTCTGCCTGAGGCCATTCAGAATCGGCTCGTCCTTTCATCGCTACAAATAATCCGCCAACCTTCGCAAAGGGAAGACAATACTCCGCTAAAACCGGAAGCGATGCAACAGCCCTTGCAACGACCAAATCAAATTGTTCGCGTAGGCAAGGATCATGACCCGCATCTTCCGCGCGATCCTGCTTTGCTTTGAGTGTTGTCAGTTCGAGCGACAAAATCACCTCATCTAAAAATCGAATTCGCTTGGCCATTGAATCCAGCAGAACGCCCCGCCACTCAGGGCGCATGATGACAAGCGGGATCCCCGGCAATCCAGCTCCGCTGCCCACATCAATCAAACAGGGAGAGGAATCGCATTTTTCTGCAAGATCATCCATCAGAGGCAAGAGCATCAGGGAGTCAAGGATATGCTTGACTGCGATCCCCTCGTCATCAACGATGGCCGTCAGATTCATTTTTTCATTCCATCGCCGCAGCAGCTCGGCATAACGAACAAATTGTTGAGTCTGCTCTTTTGTCAAGTTTTCTCCTGTTCTGTGAACCATTTCTCTGAGCAGGTCTTCAAAAGAACGTTCTTTTGTCATGTCTCACCATCCCCATCAAAGGCCGGCTTTTTTGTTTTTTTTTGATTCGCCGTCATGTGCCTGCAAATAAATAAGCAAGACAGATAGGTCCGCCGGCGAAACACCGGAAATGCGACTGGCCTGCCCTATCGAAACAGGACGCATGCGATTGAGTTTTTGTCTCGCTTCGATTCTCAGTCCCGAGATCTTGTTGTAATCAATCGAGTCCGGAAGCAGTTTTTGCTCAAGATGGCGAAACTGTCTGATT
>JAGPFK010000221.1 GCA_018056585.1 Clostridia bacterium
ATTATTCGTCAGTATGATCAATTTATTAGTTTCAAAATGTTTGAGGTCTATTGAATGTATATACTATACGAAAACGAAGTAAAACGATCGATTGAAAAGCTGGACCAAGCTTGGGAATCTCTAGAGACTTTTTTATTTTTGTCAGATCGAAGTGGTTTGACGCAAGAATGGCTTAACCATACGCTTGCACAAATTCCTATGGAATTTAAAGAAAACCACTTTATATTACTTACCTCCGGCAGTACTGGAAGGCCAAAACTGGTTGTTGGGCTACGCGATCGCGCAGAGAAATTGGCTTCAACGCTTCATTCAGTGCAAGAAAGTGAGCCAGTGCGGGAAACTATCGTCCTTTTGCCTCTTACCTATTGCTATGCCTTTGTAAACCAGTGGCTATGGGCGCGCGTCAATGGGCGGAAGCTCATTTTAACGGACGGTTTTGGAAAGCCGGACAACGTGTATTCAGCATTAAAGAACGCGCAGGATTGCATGGTTTGTGCAGTCGGACCGTTAATTACTCTTTTTCAAAATCATTTTAGTGATGACGTTTCTTTTCCCGGCGTTAAACGGCTTCACTTTGCCGGTGGTATGTTTCCTCAAACCAGAATGAATATTGTGAGGAAATATTTTCCAAACGCACGCATCTACAACAATTACGGTTGTGCGGAAGCGATGCCGCGGCTCACCGTAAGAAATGCAGAAGAAAGCATTGAGGCCGCGAATATTGGTAAGCCCATTCCTGGCGTTCAGATGAAAAGCAGTGAAAACGGTGAGATCCTGTTTCGCAGTGATTACCAAGCTGTTGCCTTATATGACGATAGAGGCTTGTTTGCACCGGGTGATGAAGACTGGGTGCCCACAGGTGACTTTGGGGAACTAATAGAAGGTGGATACTGGCGGATCAAAGGACGGACCAACGAAGTTTTTAAGCGATATGGTGAAAAGATTTCATTGCCGCAACTGCTTGAATCAGTGAGCGAAGTTTGGACGGGGCAGGCTGTTTTCTATCGGGAGCGTGATCCATCCGGCGAAGAGGGACATGTTTTGGTGCTCGCACCCGAAGTAAACAGGGAACAGGTTAATGCTCTTTTGCAGATGTTCCGCAAGCTTTACCCGCGCACGCATTGGCCGCTTCGTTTGGAGAGCGTGGTTACCATTCCCCTTTTGCACAACGGAAAGACCGATTATGGTACGCTTGCGATCATGCAAGACAAGATTATGCATTGGAGGCAGAGATTATAGAGATGACGAACCGTGAAAAACTAAAAGATTTACTGATGGATGTTTTTCTCATTGAACCATCTGAATTTCGATTTGATATGATGCGGGATGAAATCGAATCATGGGATTCATTGGGTGTTGTTTCCATGGCTTTGGGGATACAGGAGACATTCGGGTATCACATGAAACCTGAAGAAGCTGTGGCGATAAAAGGATTTCAGCAAATCATTGAAATTCTGGAGTCAAAGGGGATCAAGTTTGATGAATAAGCCTGAAGTATGGCCGCTGGAAAATTTGAGCGCCTTTTCTTTCGGCAAGGCTGCCGTTTGGACACTTGATCTATTGCGCGAAAAAGTGACAGGCCGTTTTCCGCTTGATCCAATTGCGGAAAACGCTACGCCGCCGATTGGATTGGACACGCTTCTGGTTGTTGGCGGCGGCGAGTTGATGGACCGCGCAAAATACTGGCGCGCTACACAAGGCCCGAACACAAAATTGATCATCATCCCCTCGATATGGGGCAGCGGCGCCGAAAATTCACGTATAGCCATCTTGAATGATGGGGGGAAAAAGTCCATTTTTATTGGTTCCGAGTATCTACCAGATGTTCGTTCTGTATGGCCTGAGCTTGTTGAAACCATTCCTGAACAATTTGTGGCATACGCATGCGGGGATGTTTGGGCGCATGCCTTGGAAGGTTTCCTTTCGCCAGTCGGCAGCGATGAGACGAGAGCGGAGCTTACAGACGTGATCAAAGGCATTTCCAATCTTCCCGTTGGAAAAAATGCTGCATGGTTCGAGTTTGGTGCACGGGCCTGTGCCGGTCAGGCAGCTTCGAGTGTGGGACTGGTTCACGGGATAGCTCATACGCTGGAAGGACCTTTTAGGTCGAAATACCCGAATCAGAATATGGGACACGCAAAACTTTGTTCTATTTTCCTATGGCCGGTGTTCAGCTTGAATATGAAACATTCGAACAAAATTCACGAACAATTTAAAATCGCCGGAATTGACGAACAGCTTGTTATAAATATCCTGAAGTCGTTTTATGATGCAGAGATTTATCATAAAATCCTTCCTTCGCTTGAGGAGCACTGGCGTTTGATTTTGCGCGATCCATCAAGCCGCACAAATTCTGTTCTTGTGCGGCCAAGCTATATAGAATATTTTAAAACAGCGGATTTCTCATGAGTGTTTTATTGCAGCACGCGCCCTATTCAGAACGACAAGATGAGATGTTTCTTGATGATATCAATTTGTTGACGAAACATCACCTTGCCGGGTGCAAAGCTTATAGTCGCATATGCAAAGACTGGCGACCGGCCAGCCACATTGAAGAAGTCCCCTTTGTGCATGTGGGTGTGTTTAAACGGATTGAACTGAAAACGGTAAATGAAGATATCGTATTCAAACGGTCCGCCCATTCGTCATCGACAAGCGGCACATCCAGTCGCATCGCTCTTGACCAAAAGAGTTCCAATCTCCAGTCGGAAAGCGCGGCGAAAATCCTTGGAGATTTTCTTGGTGATGAAAAAAGACCGCTTCTTGTCTTAGACAGCGTTAAATCGCTCAGGAGACGCGGCGAAATGTCGGCTCGTGTAGCCGCTGCCATGTCCCTCCAGCCTTTGGCTTCTGACATCGTTTTCCTTCTGCAAGATGCTGAAAATCCCAAAAGCATGAAATGGGACGTCCTGCGCGACGTTTTGCTTAAAAATGAACATTTTATTCTTTATGGATTCTCGTGGATTCTTTGGCTGGCTTGGGGTGTGGCTGAATTTCCACAGGATATTAAAAAATTATTGAGAGACAAGGAAATCTCTTTTGTGCACAGCGGCGGTTGGAAAAAACTGGAAGCGATCAAGGTGCAACATGATGATTTTGACGCAGCCGTTTTACGCGCCGTTGGGAAAAAATCCAAAGTTATAGACTTTTATGGTCTTGTAGAGCAAATGGGCATCATCTACCCGATGTGTGAATACGGCGCCCGTCACGTGCCTGTTTGGGCGGATATAATCATCCGGGACGTCTATACGCTGAGGCCGCTAATGGAAGAAACTGGTCAAATTCAGCTTTTAAATGTACTGGCCTATGGCGCACCCTATCATAGCGTGTTGACCGAAGATGTTGGGCGGTTGATTCCCGGGGAGTGTCCTTGTGGCAGAAAAGGCCGCCGCTTTGATTTGCTGGGACGAGTTCCGAGGGCTGAGATCAGGGGCTGTGCGAATGTCTGATTCCCTTCAATATTTTAGACATATGGATCATACGATTGCCCTTATGTTGCCCTTTGATTTTCAGAGGTTGATTGCGGACTGGGGCAAGTTAAGAAGAGCAATGGTCCGAAGCGTACCTGACGCTTTCACTCGGGATGAATGGGCGTATATGCTGATGTTTCTTGATCAGGATAATCTTATGCGCCCGTTTCAACAAACGTTTGGCCAGCCGGTTAATCAACCGGAAGCTCCCCTGAAATTACTGGTGAAACCGAGGGGGGAAATCGCCCTTTGGCTGCCCAACAATGTAAGCCTTTTGGGGCCGCTCATGTTGATATTGATCAGCCTTACAGGCAACACTTTGCGAATGAAGGG